>CAXTGN010000316.1:366-6216 GCA_964243455.1 uncultured Acidobacteriaceae bacterium | reverse complement strand
GCCGCATGTCGTAGTTCTGCTCAAAGGTGGAGAGCGCTTTCTTTTCCATGACCGCCCGTTCGTCGGGACCGAGCTCCAGCCATCGGCGGATCAAACGGCATGTGCCTTGGGGGGTGTCAGGCTCGACAAGGGCACATCCAGCGGCAGCCACATCGGGGGCGATATTTACGGGATTTGCCAGGAGCACCGGCTTCCCCGAAGCCAGTGCCTCCACTGCAGCGATGCCAAAGTTTTCCTGGTGGGATGGCAGAATAAAAGCCTCTGAAGCGGCAAACGCACCCCACTTCGCATCGCCCTGCAGCATGCCGGGCCAGTGAACTCGACCCTGCAGACCGGCATCCGCCAGAATGCTTTCCAGCTCCGGACGCCAATGGCCCGGATCAGGACCGGCTATGACGAGGTGCAGGTCCGAGTGCGCCGCGCCTATCTCAGCAAAGGCGCGAACCAGGAGGTCACAACCCTTTTTGGGATGAATGCGACCAAGGAACAGCAGGAATTGCGTGTCGATGAGACCCGGGCAGCACGCGTCGAAGGCCGACAGAAGCCGGTTCCGCTCTACGGGTGGCTTCTCGGAGCCGAGCGGGACCACCATGGGCTGCCATCGGCGCAGCGCAAAGCTCTGCGAGGCGAGATCGCGTTCGAGCGCGGTCGTGAACAGGACCCGGTGCGCGCGGCGCAGCACCCAGTACTCAGATGGCAGCCAATAGAGCCACTTCTTCACGTGCTTCGCGGGGAAGGTGCGCTTGAACCATGGGTCCAGCATCCCGTGAGCAAACACAACGTAGGGCACGCGGCCTCCAAAAGCGAGCATCGCGCCGAGACCGGTGTACTCCCAGAGCCCGTGGACAATGACGCCGTCGAAACGATCGCGGTTGGCACGCAGCCAGGGGAGGAATTTCGGCCTGTACCAGCGCTTTCGAGCTGCGCCGAGCGGGTGTACGGGGAACGGCAGATCCCCTAGAAACGGGGCTGCCGGATCGTCGAGCGTGGCCAGCTCCGCCGTGTACCCCTCGGGAGCGTAGCGTATCAGCATGCGGATTGCCTCGGTGGGCCCACCGGCAGCTGGATTGATGGTGCCCACGATGTGCAGGATTCTCATGCGGAGTGGCAGGCCCTAGGATACCAACGACTTCCCCGTGCAGGTCTCATGCGCGAAGCCGCCCGGTCGCAAACGAGAGGGCCTGACGAAGTCCAGCGACATCGGCCTCGAAGTCCCAGGTTGCGATGCGTTCGCTGGAAGCCTGTCCCATGCGTTTCACTGTCTCCGGTGTGCGAAGAACCTTTGCCAAAGACGAAGCAAGGGCTGCGATGTCCCCGACGGGGTAGACAAAACCGTTGTACCCGTCTGCAACGAGGTCGGGAGCCGCACCTACGTCAGACGACACCACGACGGCGCGAGCTGCGGCCATGGCCTCGTTCACAATCAAACCCCAGGGTTCGTGCCGCGAGGGCAGAACGAAGACGTCGGCTAGTGCAAAGAGCGCGGGGAGCTCGGACTGGTTGCGAAAACCGAGGAAGCGGACATCTCCGGCCAACCCACGGGCCTGTGCGAGCCTTTCCAGGTTGGCACGTTCCTCGCCATCACCCACCATCAGGACCTGTGGGCGAATCCCGTGCCGGTCCGCAAGTAGGTGAGCGGCTTCCACAAGGTGATCCGCATGCTTGCGCGTCTGCAGCTTGGAAGCGAAGAGAACGACGGGTCGCTGGTCGTCCAGTTGCAGGGCGCAGCGGAGCTCGGCCAACCGGTGGTGTGTGGCAACGGTCTGGTGGGCGAAATAGGCATTGTCCACCGTGTAGGGCATCGGAAACTGCGGAATGCCTTCCCCAAGAGACTCACGCCAGTACGCGGCGTTGCGGGAGCCGATGGGCAGCGTCGCCGTAATCAGCGGACGTAGCATCCGGAAGAAAGCTCGCTTGGCAGCTGACTTTGCAGCGCTGCGGGGACGGTCACCGGACCAGCCTTCCGCGCGCAACAAAACAGGGATGCCCAGCCCGTAGGCTGCGACGATGCCCCTTAACGCGTTCACGCTCGCATACCCGTGCACCCAGAGAGCGTCAAAGGCCGGCCTGCCGGATGGATCGCGAAGCGCGTGCAGGATGCTCCGGCTGAGAGGCGTGGTGGCCGAAACGGTGCCGTTATCGCGCAAAGCCGGCAGAACACGGGAACTGTACCCCTCGAGCAGCGGAACATCCCAGGCGATCTCGACGCCAAAGCCGCGATCCTGGTAACCACGCGCGGAGAAGTCCGAGCCGAAAAGAACCGTGAGGTCGATGTCAGGTTCTTGCGCGATGCGGCGGAGCAGTGGCGCCTGGTATTGAATGGGGTGGCTGACGAGATAGCCAAGACGGACACGCTGCGTCACGGTCGGCTCGCTTCAGCGGATACTGTAGATGGTCGCTAATGCGAAGGAGAGCACGCCCAGAATGGATCCGAGGCTGCCGTTCGAAAGCGAGCTCTTGAAGGCGCTTGGCGGCAGAAATACGATGTCATTGGGTTGCATGATCGGGTCAGGCGCCTTGCCGTAAAGCACGTCCTTGATGTTCAGGGTCGTGACCGTGCGATGGTCCCCCACGGTGCGGATAATGTGGAGCTCACTGTATTTTGCGTCGAACAGGGGACCGCCTACCTGGGCCGAGACCTGCGAAAGGGTCAGTGGACCGTAGTTTGTGATCGGTACCACCGCTGGCGTGTGGAACTCGCCCGAGACGTAAACGACGCCGATCCGCGAAACAAGGACGGTATCGCCGGGGAACAGGGGAATGTTCGCTGCAGCGCTGTGCAGGGGATCGTTGCCAAGATCCACAGAGATCGGCTCGGCACGGCCTGGACGAAGCACCGTGACGGTGCGACTGGCCCCTGACGGCAGTCCTCCGCCGACCGAAATGGCAGCGTAGAGACTGCGGCTTCCGGCGACAGGGACGACCCCGTGCATTTCGCCGGAAAGAGTGATCGTCGCGTTAGGACCTTCGGCGCGTGTCAAGACGACCTGAGGATCGCGATACTGGCCGGCATCTACCAAACGCTGCGCAATGAACTGTTCGGCCTGGGTGACACTGAGACCCTGGAGACGAATCACTCCGATCAACGGCAAGTAAACTGTGCCGTCAACGGCGATCCTTCCGCTGAAGGTGTAATCGGTGATGCCGAACAGGTGCACCGAGATATCATCCCCGGCCGTCAACAAGGGTTCGGGCGTGTTGGGATACAAGGTTGACTGATCGCTGGTTGTGCTGGCGATGAGGCCATGATCGGCAGTTGTCGGCGGTCCGGTGAATTGCGCATGGGCCAGATCCGCTCCCGGAACAGAGGCGATAAGCAGGAGACACCCGGCCAAAACAGCGCGAAGTGTACGGGAGAGCCGGTACCAGGGCAGATGGAGAGTGTTCACTTGGTGCCGTTTTCCTTGTTGGAGCTGCCGTTTTGTGACTCCCATGCGTTGCTGTCGACACCTGCCGAAGCGTAACCGGCGTAACCGGAGTAGCCATAGTAGGAGTAGTACTCCGGTGAACTGAGGTCGACGGCGTTCAGCGCGATGCCGGAAAGCTTGGCACCGGAGCGAACCAAAAGGTCGCGGGCCCGACGAACAGCGTGTTTGGTTGACTTTCCATGTCGCACAATCAGAACGACTGCGTCGGCCTCGCGAGCCAGCACCACACTGTCCGTTACAGACAACAGCGGGGGAGAATCCAGTACCACATGCGTATAGATTCCGCGACACTCTTCCAGCAGTCGCCGCATGGCGTCGGAGCTGAGCATCTCGGTCGGAAACGGCGGAATGGGGCCGCTCGCGAGGACGTCCAGCGCCGGCAGGTCCGGAATGTTTTGAACGGCTTCGCGCAGCGAGAGACTGCCGGTCAGAACCGATGTAAGACCCAGCTTTCCATTGAGACCGAAGCGATGGTGAACCGTGGGCCGGCGAAGGTCGGCGTCGATCAGCAGCACGCGAACGCCCCGCTGGGCGAGTACCGCCGCAAGGTTCAGCGAGGCTGTCGTCTTGCCTTCAGAAGGTGTTGCGCTCGTCAGGAGGATGGTTTGCGGCTCGCGGCCTGCAACAGATAACAGAAGCGAGGTGCGAAGCGCACGGAAGGATTCCGCAAACTGGGACTTGGGGCTGGTAAGCACCAAAAGGTTTCGCTGGGCGGGTGTTTGGGTCGTCGGATCCGCCGGACGGCGTGCCTTGGGGATAAGAGCCAGAGAGGGCAGCCCCGAGATCTGTTCGATCTCGGCCACACTGCTGAGACTGGTATCCAGGCTCTCGAGAATAAAGGCCAGAATGATCGCAACACCTGCAAACGTGACTGTGTTCACGATCAGCATGGATCCCTTGGGCTGCAGCGAAGGCCCGACCGGGGGTACCGCGTTATCGACTGTGTCGATCTCCTGAGATTCCAGTCCGGCCTGCACACCGGCGGTGCGCAGGCGCTGCAGCAAGCCCTCGTAGAGGGTGCGGTTGGACTCAAACTCGCGTTGACGAATGGTGTACTCGACCAGGTCGTCGCGCAGCTTGTAGGCGTTGGCCTTCGCAGACTCCAACGCACCGCGGGTCTGTGTCTCGTTTGCTCTTGCGGCAACCAGGCTTTCGCGTGCTTGCACCAGGACGCGATTTTGTTCTTCGCTGATCTGCTGATCCAGGCTCGTGATCTGTGCACGAACCGCACGTTCGGCGGGGTTTCTGGGGCCGAGCGTGACGTCAAGGCCGCTCAGCTGCGAGCGCAACGTCTCACGCTGGCCACGGAGGCCGGACAAGGCCTCATCGCCCTGGCCGCTGACACTGCCGACGGAGGCGTCCAGTGCACTCGGGTCCATGCCTGTAAGAACCCGGTAACGTGACTCGACCACAATGCGATTGATCTCCGCTTCGCTGGCCGCCTTCGTCAGATCATCGATGCCGGCGGTGATCTCGTTGTGGCTGGTGTCGAAACCCAACACCCCCAGGCGCTTGCCCAGATCGATCATTTGCTCCTGGGAAGTTTCAACCTGCTGCTTCAGATCGCCCAGCTGTGTCGAGAGCCAATTCGAAACTCGTTTGGTTGCATCGAAACGCGATTGAAAGCTGTTCTGGATGTACTCGCGGATCAGCTTGTTGACGATGTCGGCAGAGAGTGTGGGATCAAGTGTGCTGCAAGAAATGCGAACGATGTCCGTTTTTGGCATCGGTTCGATGCTGATGTCTGCCTGGAGCGCGCCGAGCATGCTCGCACGGACCATGGGATCATCGATGCTGACGTGCGGCGAGCGACCGGCGGCGCCCGTAAACTGCGGGTTATTGGGCAGATCGAGATCGCGTGCGACGGTAAGCAGCAGAGTGTCGCTCTTCAGAATTGCCGTTTGTGTCGGGATGTCATAGGTGTCTTCCGCCAAGGGAGAGGCGTTAACCCGGTACTCCGAAGCCGCGCCGCTGCGGATCTCGATGTCGCCATAGGCCACATAGAGGCGGGGTTGCGTGGCGGCCTTATAGTAGCCATACGCCAGCCCGAGGAGGCCGGCGATGATAATGAGCCACTTGCGCTTGCGGATGACCAAAAGCGAATCGGAAAGAGTGGTGTCTCCCCTGGGCGCATCGGCAAGGGAAGTGTGCGCAGGCATCCCCGCGGGCCTGGTACTCGACTCGAGACTTTCCGAGGTCATTCCCGTTAGTTTACGCGAGAATGGTGACTTCTGCAGGCCAGGTAACACTCAGATGGGGTATGGCGATATGACCGGATGGACTGTAGCATAGATCTAATTTCGTCAGATTGATCCACCCCTGTTCGGGGAACGGAGAACCATGCAAACAGGAAATCAAATTGCAGTCGTCGGATCGGGATACGTGGGCCTGGTCGCGGCCATGTGTTTTGCAGAAATGGGAC
>CAXTGN010000316.1:0-278 GCA_964243455.1 uncultured Acidobacteriaceae bacterium | reverse complement strand
ATGAGCGCAAGGTTGCTGCTCTGCGAGGCGGCGACACCCTGATCCACGAAAGGCACCTGCCGGAGTTGATGACCCGCTACTGCAACGGCCGTGTGCGTTTCACGACCGATCTGGCCGAGGCGACCCAAAGCTGCGACGCCATCTTTATCGCCGTGGGAACGCCCCAGTCCGAAACAGGAGACGCGGATCTGTCCTATGTTGAGGCGGTGGCGAGCGAGATCGCGCGTCACATTACCTCCTACAAGGTGATCGTCGAGAAGAGCACCGTACCGGTGTAC
>CAXTGN010000315.1:0-6220 GCA_964243455.1 uncultured Acidobacteriaceae bacterium | reverse complement strand
GCGCTCGTCGAAGCGCTCTCGCGGAAGGGGCTGCCGACCGAGGACCTGGTGGTTGCGTTCGAATACCTCTTTTACGATTCGCTAGTTCGCACCCTCTTCAACGAGAATCCCGCACTCTGGCGCCTCTCGGGAACGACGCATGAGGAGACGCGACGCAAGTTCGCAGACCTCGATAAGGCGGTGATCGAGCTCACGCAATTGCGGATCGCATTTGCAGCGAGCCGGCCCCGGGTGCCGAATGGGACGGGAGGTAAGCCGGAGGAGAAGACGGATCGCGCGCTGAGCCAGCATGAAATCAGCAAGCAACTGTGCCATATCCCCGTCCTGCAGCTGCTGTCACGGGCTGGGCGGGCGGTGCAGGCACTCAAGCCTTGTTTCATGATGAGCCCGATGTCCGTGGCACAGTTTCTGGAGCCAGGGAACCTGCAATTCGACCTCGTGGTGATGGACGAAGCGTCGCAGTTGCGACCGGAGGATGCTCTGGGAGCAATCGCGCGAGGGACGCAACTGGTTGTTGTCGGCGATCCGAAGCAGTTGCCGCCCACCTCCTTCTTTCAGAAAACGGTGGACGACGAGGAAGACGACGAGGAGAAGACCGTCGCCGACGAGGGCGAGAGCATCCTCGACATTTCCTTGAGCCTGTATCAGCCGGTGCGGCGACTACGGTGGCACTATCGTTCGCAGCACCACAGTTTGATCGCGTTTTCCAATGGTGAGTTTTACGACAACAATCTGGTTGTCTTCCCCTCCGCGTATCACGAACACCCTGATCTCGGGGTTAAGTTCGTGGGCGTCGCGGGTGTTTTCGAGCGTCGCCGAAATCAGGTGGAGGCGGAACGGGTCGTGGAAGCGATTCTGGAGCATATGCTGACGCATCCCTCCGAATCGCTCGGTGTCGTGACAATGAACTTCGATCAGCGGGAGCTGATCGAAGAGCTGTTATACCCCCGGCTGCAGAACGACTCCTTTGCAAGCACTTGGATCGAGCAGCGAGACGAAACGGCGGAGCCGTTCTTCATCAAGAATTTGGAAAACGTTCAGGGCGACGAGCGCGATGTGATCTTCATCTCGGTAACCTATGGACGCGACAGCCAGGGCAGCCTATTCCAGCGCTTCTCCGGGGTCAATAGTCAAAGCGGCCACCGCCGTCTGAATGTAATGGTGACGCGTGCGAAGAAGCGGACAGTCGTGTTTTCGTCGCTCGATCCGAGTGACATCAACGTCAGCCCCTCGACCCCGTGGGGTGTTCGAGCGTTGAAGGGCTATCTAGACTTTGCGAAGAGCGGCATTACCTTACAGCCGGTAATCTCGCCCGGCGCCGAAGCGTCGAACGAGCATGAAGCGGCCATCGGAAGCCTCCTGAAGGAGAATGGGTTCGATGTCGTGCCCCAAGTCGGCGTGAGCGGGTATTTCATTGATCTTGCCGTTCGGCATCCGAGCAAGCCGGGCACCTTCTTGTTAGGAATCGAGTTCGATGGGAAAAGCTACCATTCCGGGCGGTCGGCGCGCGATCGGGACCGACTCCGGCAGATGACGTTGGAGAACCAGGGATGGAAGATTCATCGCATCTGGTCCACAGACTGGTTCAAGAATCGAGCTGAAGAAGCCGACCGGCTACTACGAAGGGTGCGGGACTTAAGCCTTACCTAGTCTACCGGCACCAACTAACGCGGTTCAGGGAGAAAGTACGTGAATCAGTCAATTAGGTCAGCGGAATCAACATGAGCGTCACGGCGAACGAGAGGTATGAGAAGAATCTCCGGATCGGCGTCTCGTTCGACGGGCAGACGTTTAAATTGCTGAACGGAAGCGTGCTGCCGAAACTCGTGACTGGCTCCTTCGCTGAGCTAGTCATATCCCCTGACGCCATCAGTGAGCCCTCTGAGCGCGCGACTTTCTTGCACGAGAAAACCGCCATGCTCCTAAAGTCAGGGGACTCAGTCATGGTGGGCGTAAGCCCAAACATGATGGCTGACAGATATGAAACCGGCATAATCAGCGCAGAACAACTCGAAGTTGCTTCGCCGTATTGCTTCCTCGAGGTGCAGCTCGAGCAAGATCTACTTCTCCGGATCCGGGGGGACCAGGAGTCTAGGCTCTCGCCTTGCGCTTGCATAATCT
This sequence comes from uncultured Acidobacteriaceae bacterium, assembly GCA_964243455.1. Taxonomy (GTDB): domain Bacteria; phylum Acidobacteriota; class Terriglobia; order Terriglobales; family Acidobacteriaceae; genus Granulicella. Next base: position 4,099 of record CAXTGN010000315.1, on the reverse strand, counting down.
CGGCGACCGAAGCCAGGGCAGAAAGCTTGAACCATGCTTTTACTCTGATTTCGCAACTGTACGAGACCAAACGCAGGTCTCATTCGGGCAACGTGTTCGAAAGGGCCTACGCACGGGCGCAATCAGAAAGGTGGTGCAGTCTTGCCGAGCTCCGGTCAAAGGCAATCGCAAGCATTGGCACTCCGTGAGCATCGCTGGACAGCGATCGATGATGGCACGTACAGGTCATTGCTCGCGCCACCAACCCGCCACGGTGAGATCCGGGGAAGAACCACGGCAATGCCGTTTGTCGTAGGCGATTCGGTGAAAGGATCCGGGGCGAACTGGGTCGGGAGCGCTACTTCCGAATGGCCGACAATCCCCCCGGAACGGCTCCTCTATGAGTGCATTGGCCTGTTCTCGTCATTTGAGAACGATCGAAAACGATTTCCCTCCGAAAATCGACATATGAGGGGCCAATCGCGGCGATGAGTGAATGTTGGTTGCACTCTCCAACGACCGGCTAATCGCTCTGGATTGGAACAACACTAAGCCCTGTCGCTGTAAGGCCCTTAGCTTCGCGGATCCGTATTAAAGTCCATTCGCTCTGGCTATTCCAAATGAACAGCCCTGCCCGGTAGTCTGACTGTTGTGTTCGACATAACCGCAGATGATATCGAGCAGTTGGACGACGAAGCTCTCCGCGAACTTGTCGCTCGATTGTGCGAGGCCGAGGTGCGGCTGCATGGACAAAGCCCGCTCAGCGTGACGTGGGGCGGCCATCAAAACAGTCCAGACGGTGGGATTGATGTTCGTGTCTCCCTGAACCAGGAACTACCGGCAACGTCGAACCTGCCCCGCGCGCGAATCGGCTTCCAGGTCAAGGTAGAAGATATGCCACGTTCGGCGGTGCTCGCCGAGATGGGCCCGGACGGTGTCCTCCGGCCTTCGATCCAAGCTCTCGCGGCGGAGTCAGGCGCGTACATCATCGTGAGTTCGCGAAGTTCACTCTCGGACTTGTCCTTGCAGAACCGCAAGGCGGCGATGGAAGAAGCGGCGAGCGCGAACGCCGCAACCCTCTATCTGGATTTTTATGACCAGAGTCGCATCGCAACCTGGGTCCGACAACATCCCGGAATTGTTCTCTGGGTTCGCGAGAAGATCGGAACATCGATCCAAGGATGGCGTCCCTATGGGGATTGGTCCGGAGCTTCACAGGGGGCATCCGCCACGTACTTGCTAGACGACAAGGTACGGTTACGGACGCCGTCCGCTTCAGCGAGCGTGATTGCAGAAGCAGGACTCGAGGCGATACGGGCCTGCCTCACATCGCCTGGCGCTGTCGTTCGATTGGTCGGGTTGTCCGGCACAGGCAAAACTCGTTTTGTGGAAGCCCTGTTCGATCAGCGCATCGGCACAGGTGCACTATCGCCCGACTTAGCCGTGTACACCAACATCTCTGACGATCCAAGTCCCCAACCTGTCGCGCTTGCTTCCGACCTAATAAGTCAGCTAGGACGAGCCGTGCTGATCGTGGACAATTGCCCTCCGGATCTTCATCGCACTCTCACCAAGACGTGCAAACAGCCCGGTAGCACTCTGAGCCTCATTACTATCGAATACGATGTGCACGACGACCAGCCCGAGGGCACGGACGTCTTTGAACTCCAACGAGCATCGGACGAACTTATCCAGCAACTTGTAGGTCGCCGATTTCAGAACTTGTCTCGAGTTAACATCGACACGATTGCCGATCTGTCTGGAGGTAACGCGCGTGTCGCACTGGCTCTGGCGGCTACTGTCGGCCCGGGCGAATCACTGGCAGAATTGCGCGATGTGGACCTATTTCAACGATTGTTCAACCAGAGGCAGAGCGAAGATCGCTCGCTATTGAGGACCGCGGAAGCCTGTTCGCTGGTCTATTCCTTTCAAGGAGAAGACACGTCTTCTTCGCCCGATGCCGAGATGTGGCGCCTTGCCGCTCTGGCCGGCCTCGATGTGCGGTCCTTTCACGGAAACATTGTCGATCCCTATCAGCCCGATCTGGTACTGTAACGCGGCTCATGGCGGGCGCTGCTCCCCCATGCAATTGCAAACCTGCTCGCTACCTACGCGCTTGAAAACATCCCGGCATCGGACCTCAAAGCTTTCTGGGAAGGACTGCCAGACCGGCTGCTCCGTTCTTTCTCCCGGCGCTTAAGTTTCCTCCATTCCAGTCCCCAAGCCGTTGCGATCGCAAAGCAGTGGGTGGCTCCGGGCGGCTTGCTGGGTGAGATAGAGTCGCTGGATGAGTTGGGTCGAGCGATGCTCACCAACATCGCGCCTGTGGCTCCCATAGAGACTCTCGAAGCCATCGCACGATTGGCCTCCCGCAAAACAGAAGACGGCGCACGCCTAGTCGGGGAGGAGTACGGTACGCTCGTCCGTTCGCTAGCGTTCGAAGCCGCCATGTTCGACCGAGCGTTTGCCGTTCTCGTCGACCTCGTGGAGGATGCGGAGCCAAGTCGGTTCGCGAATGCTCCGAAGAAGGATCTCCCCTCTCTGTTTCATTTGGCACTATCGGGAACGCACGCCGCGGTGGAACAGCGAGTCGCTGCAATCGAGAAACTCATCAGTTCCGACAGTGCCGAACGCCGCGAGCTGGGCCTGTCGTGTCTCAATGGATTTCTCCAGACTCCGCCGTTTTCGTCCTTTCAGCAGTTCGACTTCGGTGCGCGCCCACGCGACTTCGGGTATTCGCCGAAGACGCAAGCGGATGTGCACCACTGGTTCTCGTCCGCTCTTAAATTGTGTGCGCATCTTGACGCAAAAGGGCCAGAAATCTCGGAGCGCGTACGAGCGATGGTCGCGCAACACCTCCGAGGCATCTGGAACCTTGATGTCGTTCACGACGAAGTGGAAGGAGTATGCAGGAGCTTTGCGGCAGCGCGTTATTGGCCCGAAGGCTGGATCACTGTCCGCTCAATCAGAAATCTTCGCGAAGATCCTCTTCCGAAAGAGGAAGCCGAACAGTTGAAACGGATCGAAGCCGCACTCGCACCCTCCACGCTTCAGGAACGTATTCGGGTGTTCGTTTTGCGCCGCGCTCGTTCCGCGTGGGATGACATCGCTCCTCGAGACTGGGAAGGACAGCTCAAACGGCTCGAAGAGACGAGTATTGACCTTGGCAAGGCAGCGATGGAGGACGAAAGCGCCTTCGATGAGATTCTCCCCGAGCTGATGAGAATTGAAACCACCCTGTCGATGGGCGCGTTCGCTAAGGGCATCATCGACAGCGGACAGGATGTGTGGCACGTCTGGACGAAGGCAGTCCAGGTGCTCGAGACAACCGAAGCGGACAAGCGCAATGTCGAATTCCTGGCCTGCCTGTTGTTTAATGTTTCGAGGGTCGACATCACAAAGACCAACGCTCTCCTTGAAGACGCCTTTGCGAAACCAACACTGAAGCCTTACTACCCATTTCTGCAATCACGGGTTCCCGCGGACGCCATTGGCGTGCAACGGCTCCTCGACATCCTGGCCGATGAGTCCATTCCGGTTGACCGCTTTCGAAATATCGGATACGCAACCGGCGGTATCTCAGACGATCAGCTCGCAACGCTATTGCCATCGATTGCACGCAGACCGGGCGGATTTACGATCGCGCTCGATTGCGCGTGGATTCGAATAGGCTTAGCCGGGAAGAACGATCAACCACTACCGTCGGCCGCCCTTGTCTCCGCGGCTCGTTCGGTTTTGGTTGCGCACAAGTTCGACCGAGCAAATGGATTCGAGCACTACCATTACAGCGAAGTCGCGGCGTACTGCTTGACCGGTGCTGGGCAGGAGGATGCGGTTCGTCGCATCTTGAAAAACCTTCAAGCCGCGGTTTATCCAGGGTTTGGGATTGGATTCCATGACGCTTCGCCCGTCATGTCGGCTTTGATCACAGCCCAACCTTTGGTTACGTTGGACACCGTTTTTGAAAACCGCTCTCAACCAGGCAAGGCTGGTCTCGACGACCTTTTGGATTGGCATGACACGTCCGCGTTGAACCTGGTTCCGTGCGATCAGCTCTTGGAATGGTGTGATCGACAACCTGGGGTGCGGTACCCGTGGGCTGCGGCGAACCTGCAATTCT
>CAXTGN010000314.1:0-6227 GCA_964243455.1 uncultured Acidobacteriaceae bacterium | reverse complement strand
CTGGAGCGCCAATTAAAAAAAGAGCAGCGACATTACCTGGAAAACACCAGCCAGTCATCAGTGGCTGAACTCAGTTATTAGCGGCTGCTGATGTGGAAAATCAGTAAAGACAGTGTAACCCACCCAACCACCATCATCAATGAGGCAGAGACAGTGGTCAGCCACTAACAGATTTCTTTAAACCTTAAAAACTGATAAGTTGCACTATATAATATGCTGACTGAAGCACAAGAGCTGCTCCAGGAAGTACTATTGTTCAAACTGTATGCGGTCCCTAAATTTCCTGCCAAGACACTGCATGACCACTTCAGTGACTTGGATAAGGGTCATTGTTTCCTGGATGACGCACAGAATCAACTAAGTGAGGTGCAGGACTGGTTGATCCAACAACTGACAACACAACCTAACATGTTAAGCCACTTCACCCACCAAACCACCCACCGCAACAAACTTAAATACCACAAAGCCGCCATGCATGACTACCTACAAGCTCATCAACATTTTCTTCAACTGCTGACAGTCCTCATGTATATAACAGATAGTTTACCTCCTCATGGAAAGGAGTTGGTGGGGATTCAATGGCACAACTGGCAGACTCTACGCAACATCTTCATCAGCCATAACCTGGTGATCATGATGACTGGTTATCACAAGATGCAGCATCATATAGGCACTCAATTAATCACGCACTTTTTGCTACCGATGATGGGCAACCTGCTGATCCAGTATCTCATTTACATCCTTTCTTTTGTCCGCTTTTTGCAGCACTGCATGCAGAAGCCTCATCCTCAGGGTTTTCTGTTCAGCGAGGGTGAGACGGCTTGGAACAGCCAACGCTTCGGGCAGGCGGTGATTTCGCTGACTCGGCGCTTCCTGGGCATGGCCCTCACCACACGGCAGTGGCGCCACATCGCCATCGCCCTGGACCGGCGGATCTTAGGAGGTGACGGCTGCCGCGCACATGGAGTCACCGAGAAACCCTTCCAGCCTGGATTGCATGCAGGGGCAGACGACTCTGATGGGCAAGGTGACGATGGTGGAGATGAGTTGGCTGCCGTGTCCCACATGCAGGCAGCCCACACGGCTCGCATTGGCAATCGGGTGTACGGCAACGACTTCTCCATGCAGGCAGGCATGACAGACCAGCTGTTGGCCGGGTACCGTCGTGTCAGCGAGCGATGGCACACCTTTGTGGGACTGAGCGACGTATGCAGTCGTGGCACAAAGAGACCACTGAGCTCGAGCGCTGCAGCAGGGCCGTCTGCAGTCAAGGTCAAAGTCGCTGCTGGCTCCTCGTTGCACGTGCGCAAGAAACTCTGGATCTGGCCCGCCCTGGAAGCCACGTTGCGAGTCCTCTTCGGGCCAGCTGGGACTGCACGCGATGACCACCAACGCAATGCTCTTTTGTTGATTGCACGCAGCCTGCCTGAGACAATTGTAGTAATGCCCACAGGCAGTGGGAAGACGGTTCTCTTCGTGGCACCAACACTGCTGCCACAGGCAGAGGTGACGGTGGTTATCACCCCCTTGGTGGCGCTGAAGCAGGACCTGACACGCCGCTGCCGAGAGTGGAACGTGCCTCATGCCCACTACCACCCTTCCATGGCCGACGAACGCCTGCATGCAGTGCCCTCGCTGCTCTTCGTGGACGTGGAGCAGGTCAGCAGTGTTGGCTTTCAAACACTGCTTGAAGCCCTGGCGCGGCACGGTCGCCTTGATCGCATTGTTTTAGATGAGGCCCACCTGGTGCTGACAGCCAGTCACTACCGTCAGGAGTTGGGACGCCTCATCACGCTGCGGCGGTTCCCTTGCCCCTTTGTGTGCCTCACCGCCACGCTGCCCCCCCCCGCCGAGAGGGACCTGAAGTGGTCCTTGGGCTTCACGGCGGCCGAGGTGTTGCGTGTCAGCAGCGACCGACCCAACTTGCAGTACCGCATCCAGTACCTGACGACGTCGACATTGCATGCAGTTGGTTCTGATCCTCTGGTCGACGAGGCAGTCACCATCTGCATGCGCGACCAGCAGCGGTACACGTGGAATCCCGGCGCCCGATTCGTCTGCTACGTGCGTCGCAAGCAGGTAGGCGAGCGGCTGGCTGCACGCCTGGGCTGCCACCTCTACCACACCGACGTCGAAGACCGCGCTCAAGTGTTGACTGCATGGGGTGCCGGTGAAAAGTCAACTGTCATTGTGGCCACAGCGGCCTTGGGTGCTGGTGTTGACTTACCTGGCATCCGCCACGTGCTGCACCTGGATGCACCGACGGGGCTGCTGGACTACGCCCAGGAGACGGGCCGTGCTGGACGGGACGGCGGTGTTGCTGAATGCACGACGCTGCTGGCGCCAGGGTGGCGAGTCTCCTGGGACACAGGGTTTCGAAGCAACTTCCACGCGCAGGACTCCACGCAGATGACCCAATTCCTCACGCCCGGGTCGTCGCGGTGCCTACGCCAGCAGCTGACGTCGTATTTGAACGGCGACGAGGGCGTTTGCTGCTGGGACGCCCGCTCGACCGCCACCCACCGAGTCCCACGGCTGCTGTGTGGGGTGTGCGAGCAGCAGACCGACCTCGACGCTCGACAGACATCAGAGCTGCATGCAACCAGTCCCTTGCCAGTTCAACTGAGCGTCCGCATGCAACCACGAAGGGTCAACAGCTCGGTTTCGTCGTCGGCAACCAAAACGTCAGACACACCTGAACCGGCTGCTGTTCACAGCGAAGACGACAACAGCGAAGGCAGCGAAGACGACAACAGCGAAGGCAGCGAAGACAACAACAGCGAAGGCAGCGAAGACGACAACAGCGAAGGCAGCGAAGACGACAACAGCGAAGACAGCGAAAGCGAAGAGGCAGCGAAGACCGAGGACGACGACCCCACCGGCAGTGACGACGAGCACGCCACCACCTACCACACCGCTCTCGCACGCAGTCGGCTGCATGCAATGACCGAAGAGGAGAATCGCGCCTGTTACGAGGAGCGCGTGGCGTACTGGACCCAAGCCTGCCTGCCGTGCTCGTACCGCGAGCGACGCCGGCTGGTCCGCCAGCAGCACCAGTGTGATGGGCAGGTCCACGAGCAGATCGCGCGGCTGCGGTCGAGGCTGCACTACGAGGGCGGTGTCGGCTGCTTCAGGTGCGGGCTTCCCAGGTGGATCTGCGAGTCGGGACCGAGGCGTTGCGTGCAGTCCAACGTGGTGCCCCAGTCATGTTGGATGGTGTTGCATGCAGGCACCGATGGCCTGCCGCTGCTGACGGCGCTGGGAAGTCCCACACCGCCACCAAGGGCCACCGACGACCTTGGGCGGGCGAGCGGGGCGCGGTACTTGACCTGGCTGGGGCGGAAAAGTCAGCTTCTGGGACAACCAGCCTCCAATGCAGCCGCTGTCACACACCTGTGGTTGAACTACATGGAGGGTCACTGCACCAGAGCACCCGGTGAAGAGGAAGAGGAGTAGGAAAAGGAAGAGGAGTAGAAAAAGGAAGAGGGGTAGGAAGAGGACGAGGAGGAAGATGAGGGTGGAAAAGGAGGTGGGAAAACCCAAGTATCCTCGACCGCATGCAGTGATGTCAAGGCACGACAGCATGCACATACACACACACACACACACACACTCGCGCGCGAGCACACCGTTGCAACGTCGTCACCCACCATGGCACACCATCGAACCTCGTCGAGCTCGGCTGGCGCGTCTCCACGCAGCGAAAATCCCTTCACGCGTTTCTCAACCGATTCACGATGTCGGTGACGACGTGACCCCGCGCAGCTACTCGAGCCGACTTCTCACTTCGTTCCTCTATCCCTCTTCCACCTCACTGCATGCAACGACTTCGAGTGAGTGCTCTGGTCGTGTTTGGCGTCGGTTGCTCGCTGACCGCATGCAGTTCACCTTGTTCGTGCCTGCAATCGTCGACCATCACCAGCTCGTTTGTTGGTTTCGTCTCGTCTGCTCGTCTCGTCTCGTTCGTTCGTCTGTCTCGCCTTCGGCCTTCTCGACCTTCTTCCGGCTCTTCGGACCGCCAGGTCAGTTCCATCCCCTCCACCTCACGGTTTCGAGCGTTTCCGCTGGCTAACTGCATGCAGCTCGACCCGCTCGTGCCTGTCGTGTGTCGACCGCTGCCGACTCTCGTGCCGACGACCTCGTGTGCCTTCGTCGTGTCCGCTCGTCCGCCTTCGCCTTCGCCCGCCTCGGGTTTCTCCCCGCCGTTTCCGGCCACCAGGTACGTTTCCTCCCTCCCACCTCACGATTTCGAGCGTGCAACGACCGCCTGTGCTCGTGCCGACTGGCTGACTGCATGCAGGTTTCTTGTCCCGTCGCCTTCGACCACGGTTTCGTCGAGGTATGCCCGCCTCCGCCTCTCCACCTCTCGACCTCCATACAGGTACGTAGAACGTCGAGCTGACTGCATGCAGACGTCCACCGCCCGCGCCACCACCGGCACCACCGCACCCACCCGTTCGCGATGGCCGACGGGTCCTACTACGACGCCCAATCCGCCAACGGAACGTTGGACCCGTGGGCGGTCTTGGGGCTCCATGCGGACGATGCCACGATCACGACGACCGGCATCCGGCTCCACGTCCGTCAAGTGGTGATCCGGCACGTTTTCGAGCGGAACCAGCCTCACGGAGACACCCACGGCCCTCGCGTGCCGAGGTGGGTCCACGTCAACCAGGCACGAGACACCATCGTGGCGAACGTGGCCACCTCACGGAGGCAGTGGGCCGGTCTGTCCGTGCAGACCTGGAACCCCTTCGCTGTGCCTGGCTCGCCCGAGGCGTTGCAGCCGCTGGGACACCGCAGTGGTGAGTGCCTCTGCTCCTTCGCTCGTCTGCTGCATGCAAGCGAGCGCTCCAACTCGAGCTGACGTGTCTGGTGTTTGCATGCAGTCCCCGTAGAGTACCGCGCGCCCGCCGTGCACGAGATCTCCGACGACGACGACGAACCTCCCGTTGCTGCCGCCCGCTCCGCCCGCCCTGCCGCCACCGGCACGCGTGCCAACCCCTTCGTCTTCTCCTCCGACGAGGACGACGTCGACGAGAACGACCTCCCCGCCCGCCGCCGCCGCCGCCCTCCTCCGCCTCGCGCCTCCGCCGCGGCCGCGCCACCCCCTCCCACCACCCCCTCGAGGTCCGCGCGCCGCCGTGCCTGGGCTCCTGGCCCGAGACCGCATGCAGTCCCCTCGACCCCTCGCACGCCTCGCGTCTCCCGCCCCGCCCAGCGCGGCTCCGGCTCCGGCTCCGGCTCCGGCCACCGTCGCCGCGTGGAGCCGAAGGGGATCTACCTGGGTTCGTGGCGTGGTTCGGGCCTGCCGGCCAACGTGTCCAACGCCGTCTACGGCTCGCGCGACGTGTTCAACCGGATCAACCGCCGCATCTCGAAGGAGGACAACCAGGGCCACATCATCTGGGGCGGCAGCTTCTCGAGCCACACCACTGCATGCAGCCACAAGATGATCCAGTACATCACACGCTTCGCCGGGATGACCAAGGCCGAGGTAGACTCGCACATCCAGCCGCTCCTGGACCAGCAAGCCCACTGTGCCATCCAGCCCATCACACTCACACCTGTACTCCAGCTCAGCTGGATCGACCTAACAGTATGAAACGTCAAGGAGGACAAGAGCTTACTTATATATTAACTTTGTAGTATTGTAGCTTGTCGCATACAGTCTTACACTGCAGTTTAAGGGTTGGAGTTTGCATGCAGATAATTGAGCGGTTTTGATTTAGAAATTTAAACTTGGGTTTCTGCTGGGCTGTTTCTTAGATATATAAAAGTACTTTAATACCATATTCAAAGCTGCATGCAACTATAATTACTTAAAAATTATTGTAAAACTGCTCCAAGACACCTCAAAATAACTTAAAAAATAATTAATTAAATAATTTATTAAATAATTAAACAATTAAATAATTAAACAATTAAATAATTAAATAATTAAATAATTAAATAATTAAATAGTTAAATAATTAAATATTTAAATAATATACTTAAATAATATAATTAAAATAATTGAATAATTAAATAATATAATTAAATAATATAATTAAATAATATAATTAAAATAATTAAAATAATTAAATAATTAAATAATTAAACAATTAAATAATGAAACAATTAAATAATTAAATGTTAATATAATAGTTTAATTATTTTTAATAAATTGAATTACTTTAAAATAACTTAATTAAATAAAAATAAATTTTAATTAAATTAATATAACT
>CAXTGN010000313.1:4800-6257 GCA_964243455.1 uncultured Acidobacteriaceae bacterium | reverse complement strand
ATCGATGCGGTTGGAGTAGACCCTGGTGCGAAGCTCTTCGACATGGGACAAAATATGGTGGGTGTCGTACGGCTCCGCCTCCAGGGTGCACGCGGGACGACGGTGCGTCTGCGTTTTGCCGAACGCCTGAAGGACGACGGAAGTGTGTACACGGAGAACCTCCGTAACGCGGATGCGACGGATGAGTACACATTACGTGGAAACGGCGTGGAAGAGTGGACGCCCAGTTTTACCTTTCATGGGTTTCGGTACGTGCAGGTTGAAGGCCTGCCGGCCAGTGCGGGGCAGGACACGCTGCTGGGCGAAGTGGTAAGCAGCTTGCCGGAGAAGCCTTCCATGCGGTTCAGCAGTTCGAGTGCGTTGCTGAACAGCATGTTTGAGCTGGGGCTGTGGGGGCAGCGGGGTAACTTCGTCTCCGTGCCGACGGATTGTCCTCAACGTGATGAGCGTATGGGGTGGATGGGCGATGCGGGCGTGTTCTGGCGAACAGGCTCATACAACTTTGATATCGATGCGTTCTCCCACAAGTTTATGAACGATGTGACGGATGCGCAGACCCCGCGTGGCGTGTTTGCGAACATCTCGCCAAATCTGCTGCTGGTTGGACCGGAGGAGGTCGGTGCGCCTGGTTGGGGTGATGCCGGTGTTCTGGTGCCGTTTGCCACTTGGATGCAATACGGCGATAAGGCAGTGATTGAGAGGAATTGGGGTGCGATGGAGCGCTGGATGCGCTTTATCGAGGAGTCCAACCCTAACTACCGCCGCCAGAAGGATCTTGGGCCAAACTACGCCGACTGGTTGGCGCCGGATCCACACACACCCAAGGATCTGGTCGCCACGGCCTACTGGGCGCTTATCGCGAAGCAGATGCAGACCATGGCGAAGGCAACCGGGCGTGATGCCGCGGCAAAGAACTACGGACAGCTCTATGACAAAATCCGCAAGGTGTACACCGGAGCCTTTGTGCATGAAGACGGAAGCGTAGAAGGGGATACACAGACAGGCTATGTGCTCACGCTGTATACGGGCATGGCCAGAGAAGAGCAGCATCGTGCCCTGACAGATCGCTTGGTCGCCGACATCGAGAAGCACGGGGGTCACCTGACGACTGGCTTCCTAGGAACACCGTTCCTGTTGTTTGTGCTGGACGAGGAAGAACGAAGCGATGTCGCCTATCGTCTTCTGCTGAATGACACGTACCCCTCGTGGGGATACATGGTGAGCAAGGGCGCAACGACCTGGTGGGAGCGCTGGAACGGGGACACGGGCGACCCAGGAATGAACTCCTATAACCACTACGCGTTTGGCTCTGTGATGGCGTGGGTGTACCGGCGTGTCTCCGGCATCGATACGGATGTGACCGGTCCGGGATTTCACCACCTGCTGATTGCGCCGCATACGGATCCACGACTGACCCACGCGCGAACTGAATACGACTCACCGTATGGCACAATCGT
>CAXTGN010000313.1:0-4790 GCA_964243455.1 uncultured Acidobacteriaceae bacterium | reverse complement strand
GATTGGACCAGAACAGCCGAGGGCGGATTGCAATTCACTGCAGAGCTTCCGGCAAACACGAGCGCCACGGTGGAGCTGCCGAAGGGACCGCGAGAGAAGGTCAAGCAAAGTGGTGTCGCCGTGGTGGGAAAACAGATCGAGATCGGCTCAGGGAAGACAATTTTCACGGTCGAATAAGCGCTTGACGGATGTCGGGGCCTACTACCCTCACCGTGTGACCTATCACGCGAGCTGCCATGGTCTGCGCGGGTTGGGACTGGAAGATGGTCCGCAACGGCTTCTGCAGGCCGTACGCGGCATCGATCTCGTTGAACTGCCACATCTGGGAAGATGCTGCGATTTCGGCGGAACCTTCGCCGTGAAGAACGTGGCCGTGTCGAGTCCGATGTTGGCCGAGAAGGTCCGCGACGTGCAGAACACACGCGCGGAAACATGCACGGCTTGCGACAACAGCTGCCTGATGCACATAGGGGGAGCGCTACATCGTCAACGCGTCGGCATACAGACGGTACATATTGCAGAGATCCTGGCATCACAGAAAGGAGATCCGTCATGAGCGCTGGAGTCGCGCTGGGTCCTCGGACTGCCGAGCCGTTTCCGATTCTTGCTGCCGAGGTGGTGCGCGACCCGCAGATGCGCAAGAACGAGCCAAAGTGGTCGCGGAACGACGGGACTGGCAGGCTTTGTGCGAGGCTGGCAAGCAGCTTCGTGCACATGCTGTCAGGCACATGGGGTCCTACCTTTTAGAATTTCAGCGAAACTGCACCCGGGCGGGTGGCACGGTCCACTGGGCGCGGGATGCCGCGGAAGCTCGAGACATCGTGGTAAGGCTCGCGCAGGATTCCATTCGCTCCGGCCGAATCGCCCCACAGATCGCGGGCCACGTCGCAGGGGAGCCCGCAGGTACTGCACCTGGCATTTATGAAGCCACTGGTGTCCCTATGCAGGGCGAGGTTATCAAGATCAAGTCGATGACAACGGAGGAGATCCAGCTCAACCGTGCTCTGGAAGCGGTTGGGATTCACCCTTATGAGACCGACCTAGCGGAACTCATCATCCAACTCGGGCAGATCAACCGTCCCATATTGTCGTGCCTGCGCTGCATAAAAACCGGCAACAGATACGGGAGATTTTTCAACGAGAGATGCACCTCCCGGAGCTTGGGGAAGCCCCGCAGGACCTTGCTGAGGCGGCGCGGCGGTTTCTGCGCGAGAAGTTTCTACGCGTTGAGACGGCGATTAGCGGCGCGAACTTCCTGATTGCAGAAACAGGCGGCGTTTGCGTGGTGGAGAGCGAAGGCAACGGCCGGATGTGCCTCACGCTTCCGAAGACGCTTATCACCATTGCTGGAATCGACAAGGTGATCGCGCGCTTTCGTGATCTTGAGGTGTTGCTGCAAACGCTTCCCAGAAGCGCAACCGGGGAGCGGATGAATACCTACAACTCCATCTGGACAGGCGTGCATCCCGAGGATGGCCCCGAGCACTTCCGTGTTGTTCTGCTGGATAATGGCAGGACCGAAGTGCTTGCCGATGAAAAAGGTCGACAGACACTGCAATGCATTCCGTGTGGAGCCTGCCAGAACGCCTGCCCGGTGTATCGCGAGACGGGCGGCCACGCGTAGGAAGTGTGTACGCCGGGCCAGTCGGCGCCATTCTCACGCCACAGTTGCTCGGCATGAAGCACGCACAGACGTTGCCGGACGCAAGTTCGCTTTGTGGAGCCTGCTACGAAGTCTGCCCGGTGAAGATCAATATTCCAGAGGTGCTGATTCATCTGCGGCATCGGGTGGTAAAAGCGAAGTCGGCTGGTTTAAGGGGTCAGTTCGATCCCAAAGCTATAGCCATGCGCGCGGCAGGCGCCGTGTTTCGGAGTGAGCGGCGATTCCGGGCGGCACAGCACCTAGGGCGTATGGCCGCCAACGCCATGGCTAAGGACGACGGGGCCGGTCAGCAATGGATTGCTTCGCTGCCCGGTTACATGGGGGGTGGACGTCGGTACGGGATCTGCAGGCTGTACCAGGACAGACGTTTCGCGAGTGGTTTGAACAACGTGCGATGGGTGTGAAGACGAAAGCTGTGAGCGACCCGAAGGGTTCACGCGCATGAGCCTTGAATCCCGTCAAGAGGTCCTTCGGCGCATTGGATCAGCACTGACGGATGAGGAGTTACAGAGCCCGGCAGAGACGGCTATGGAATGGGAGGGCCTGTCTCGTGCGTACGACCGGGAGCCGCAGCTTTCCGTGAAGGGCAAACTTGATCTCCTGGAGGATCGTCTGCGCGACTATGACGCTGAGGTGACGCGCGTTGACGATTGTGAGATAGCAGACACTATCGCTGCAGTGCTCGCCGAGCGTGGTAGCAGGCCAACTCTGGTGCCGCAGGGCTTTCCTTCAGCGTGGATTCACATACGCTTCTGTGACTGAGGTCCTCAGGAGCTCTATGCGAAAGCTGCCTGGTCGATCGGCAGCGCCTGGACCAACTGCAATGTGACGCACGGATCATAGAGGCGGAGGAGTGTTTCCGCACGGCGTTCTGGACTGATCTTCGACCGCTGGTCCGCGAATGGCGAGAAGCACAGGGTCTCGTTCCGGATCCCTTGCGAGCCCTGGCAGAGAGCAAGTAGGTGGAGAAGATCGAGAGCGAGCGGGGAGCTCGCAATCGAGGTTCTGTAACCTCCTATGCCTGAAAAGATCGCGTAGAACTGAGCTGAGACATGGCTTCGTGCTATTAAGGAACCAGCGCGGCTGTGCTAAGCAGAAGCGCTGGAGTTATTACCTCATCCCTGTCCTTTCCAAAGCACTGGATATTCTTGAGTTCCTTCAGACCGAGAACCGTCCTCTGACGCTGGAAGAAATCACCAGCGTACGCGCGTATTCAAAACGACGGTGTACAGGGTGTTGAAGACGTTGGTGCATCGCGGATATCTGGCGCAGGCTCCGGATGGCACGTATCGGCACGTGATGCGCCAGCGCAAGATGCGTTTTGGGTCTGCCGGCCAGAGCGCGGACATGCCGTTCTCAAATGACGTGACGCGCAGCTTATCCGAGGCTGCCCTGGCGCTGGGCGTGGAGCTGGTGATCTTGGACAACCACTACGACGGAGCTACCGCGGTCCAGAACGCTGAAGCGCTGATCCGCGCCGGGGTGGAACTCATTCTTGACTTCAACGTAGCCCATGAAGTGGCTCCGGTGATTGAAGACCGGATTGCCGCTGCAGGAATCCCTTTGATCGCCATCGATATTTCTCATCCCAACGCCATCTTCTTCGGCGTGGATAACTACCGTGTGGGCGTCGATGCCGGTGAACTGCTCGCCGAGCATGCTGCGAATCACTGGGACGGCAAGGTAGGGCGCAGAACGCAGTATTGCGTCGTTTCACCGCGGAGTGCACAGGGATGGAAGTGGTTCTTGGGCCTGCTGAAAGCTCCACAATAAGCAATTTGGCCGTGCAGTGTGCCGTGCTGGAAGGAATACGCCCAACTACCTCCGCTGAATTTGCCGCGGACGTAGCCTTGTGGGCCGGCTACATCGGCTCTCCCTCGCTGCGGTGATTTCTCCCGAGTAACAGAGTTGCGTGAGCGACCCAATGCCCTGGATGGGGAGAGTGATGGCGTGCTCACCTGCAAGAGCAGAGCCATCCATTCGGACAATGCCCGCACCGGTCACCAGAGACGCGGCGGCGGGGAAATTGTAGTGACGCCTGCTCCGTACCCGTCTCATCGCTACGAACTTCGCCCCATTTGTGTTGGCGATCAGATGAGCGTAGGCCTTACCGCGCTTGTTGCCGAATTCCACGGACATCTTTGTCGGGCTGCCTGGGCCTACAGTCCGGGCGGATGACTTACGCGCGAACGTGGCTCGGCTGACTCAAAGCCAGATTTGCAGCTACGCTCGTCCGCTGTGTCCGGCAGGACTGAATTGCGGCCGAGCCGCAGGCAGGCGGGACCCATTCCGATGGAGAGCCTAAGGCCCCATGCAGCGTGTCTATTGCGGAGAAGCCGACGGCGATGTGCCCATCCAGTGCCAAGCTCCAGCCGCCGCCATAAAGAACAGGTAGTAAAGAGGGAAGTAACGGTAGGGAGCGGGAGGCACTGGAAACAGCGTACTGAGAGCCACGACGAGCATGGCGAAAGTGGCCGCTGCGGCAAGCAGGATGATGTCCATGCTGAGCTGGCCCTGGTGAAAACGATGCACCACGACCGCAACGGCGACCAGGAGATAGGTCGTTAGGTAGCCGAAGACGGCGAGGCTTCCCATCCAGCCGTAGACCTCCGCTCCGCTGCCACCACGAAGCAGCAGGCACACTACCGGCACAAGAGCAAGAGCGCCGACCAGAACACCGGCGCTTGCCGGTGTCTTATGGCGCTGACTGGTTTGCGCGAGCCCCTTCGGCACCAGTTGATGGCGCGCCATGAGGAGCAGCAGTCTTCCAAGCGCGATGACGAAGGCGAGGGTGGCGGCGAACATGCTCACGAGAACGCCTGCATCGATCACTGGTCCCGCAAGGGAGAGACCGGCGCGGGCGCAGAGAAATCGCATCGGGGACGGGCTCTCCGCCAGGCCTGGTTGCGCACCGCGAAAGCCGAGCACCTCAGTGTAGGCCGACGCCACAAAGAAGACGCCGGAGAGTAGCGTGCTCCAGAGGACGGCCGCGGGGATTGTCTTTAAGGGGCGGCTTGCTTCCGCGCCGAGCGCGGTTGCGCTTTCAAATCCAACGAAGCTGAAGATCGCGAGCACTACGCCAAGCCGGACCGAACTGAAGTGCATGCTCCTCAACCGCAGCTGCGGC
>CAXTGN010000312.1:0-6264 GCA_964243455.1 uncultured Acidobacteriaceae bacterium | reverse complement strand
ACTTGATCGAGGTCCAGCCCAAGCCGCGCCGCGCTGACTTGGGTATGTACCGTCGCTGTGCCCATACCCATTTCGTGAGCGGCGACACGGATCGCTGCTTGACCCTCCTTGGTCAAGGTGATTTGCGCCGAGCCGCCAGGCGCACGGGCGTACGGGTAGGAGCCCGTTGCACACCCCATGCCCACCAGCCAGTCCCCTTCTCGAAGCGTGCCTGGAACCGCATGTCGCTGGGACCAGCCAAACCGCTCGGCACCCTGACGGTAGGCTTCCACGATGTTGCGCGAAGCGAAAGGCAGGCCTGAGGTCGGATCCTTTTCAGGCTCGTTGCAAACACGCAATTCGATCGGGTCCATCCCAAGCGTGACCGCGAGTTCGTCTACCGCAGACTCCAAAGCAAAGGTGCCGACCGCCTCTCCAGGCGCGCGCATAAAGGTGTTTGCGAGCATGTCCATATACGCCACGTCCACCTTGAGCTTGAAGGTGTCTGCCGCATAGGCGCGTCGCGCCGACGAGATGAACGGCTCGGGCATTGCATTGTGCCGGGTCATCGCCACGGTTCCGGTTTGAATGATCGCCTTGAAGTGACCATCAAGGCCTGCACCGATCGCGACTCTTTGTTCCGTGGTAGTGCGACCGCCGACAACGCGGTACACGCCTTCTCGCGACAGAGTGATCCTAACCGGTCGCTTCGCGAGCTTCGCCGCCGCCGCCGCAAGCGTTTGATGCTGCCAAAGAAACTTGCCGCCGAAGCCGCCACCGACGTACGGAGAAGTTACTTGGACCTGGTTCTCCTTGATTCCAAAGATCTGGCTTAATGTCCAAGCAACCATCGTGACGCCCTGGGAGGAATCATGGACCAGCAACTTGTCACCTTCCCAGGTCAAAGTCGCCGCGTGAGGTTCCAGAGCATTGTGATTTTGTCGGGGTGTGCGGTAAACCTGGTCAACCGAGACCGGGGCTGCTGCCAGCGCTGCCTCCGCATCGCCGATTTCCGTCAGCAGCGGGCCCATGAATGCGCCGGGCTCGGTGCCATTCTCTTTTGCTTTGGCGAAGCTGGTGGTCGCAGTCTCCACGTTGTAAGTCACGCGAATGAGTGACTTCGCGTGGTCGGCCTGTTCCTGTGTTTCGGCAAGCACAAGAGCAATCGGTTGGCCGTTCCAGTGAATACATTCGTCCTGCATGACCGGCAGGTCGTCTCCAGACCCAGCCTTATCGCTGGTCATGAAGGCCGGCGGCCTAGCCAGACGCGGCGCATTGCGATAGGTCATGACAAGGACAACTCCGTCCGCTGCCTCTGCCTTCGCCGTGTCCAACGTAACGATCCGGCCTTTGGCGATCGTGCTAAAAGCGAGCGCGGCGTATGCCATGTTGTCCATGGGAAACTCAGCGGCAAAGGGTGCTTTACCACGCACTTTAAGCGGTCCATCCAGACGGGCAACAGGGGCGCCGATCAGACCATTTCTGTTTGCAATCAGCAGATCCGGCTTGCCACCGGGCAGCCAGCTCCCCGGGGCCGCTTGAGCCGCTTTCGCCATCACGCCCTGCAAAGCACCCTGCACAGTTTGCTTTATGTCGTTCGCTACAGTCATAAGGAATCCTTCGACAGGTCGTACAGAGCGGCTACGATGCTCCGCTTCGCGAGTTCGACTTTGAAGCCGTTATCGCGCAGAGGGGTCGCATCCGCAAGCTCGGCTTCGGCCGCGTTGCGGAAAGCGGCTTCAGTGGCAGGCTTGCCTAGCAGAACGCCTTCTGCCTGCACCGCGCGCCAAGGCTTGGTTGCAACACCACCAAGAGCCAAACGCACGTCTCGGACATAACCGTTTTCCACCTTGATGGCGGCGGCCACTGAGACCAGTGCAAACGCGTAGCTGGCTCGATCGCGTACTTTGGTGTAGCTGGACTGCATCGCCTGAGGAAACGCGGGCAACTCAACTGCCGTGATGAGTTCGCCAGGGGCCAGAGTCGTCTCGATCTCGGGGTGATCGCCCGGTGACCTATACAGTTGCGTCAACGGCAACGTCCGTGCACCATCCGGACCTAGAAGGTGCACGATAGCGTCGAGTGCAACCAGCGCCACGCACATGTCAGACGGGTGCGTCGCTACGCACGCAGGAGACGTCCCGAGAATCGCGTGAATGCGATTGAAGCCGTTGATGGCGTCGCAGCCCTGTCCGGGCGAACGTTTATTGCAGCTTGAGCCATCTGTGTCATAGAAGTATCCGCAGCGTGTTCGCTGCAGGAGGTTCCCACCCACCGTGGCCATGTTGCAAATTTGCGCGGAGGCTCCGGCAAGGATGGCACGAGCAAGCATGGGGTAGCGGGTGCGCACCGCCCGATGTTCTGCAAGCGCAGTATTCTTCGTTGCCGCACCGATCAGCAAGCTGCCGTCCGTGCGTTCTTCCACGAAGGAACGCAGCTCGGAAACGTCGACCAGCGAAGCCGGCTGTTCTATAGTTTCTCGCAGCAGATCTACTAAGTTCGTACCGCCGCCAAGGTACTTGGTTCGGGGCGCATTCCCGAGGCGAACTGCTTCTTCTGCGTTGCTGGCACGTTCGAAAGTGAAAGGCGTCATTCACCAGCCCCCAGGCTGTACGCCTCGGTAATTGCTTGAATAATGCCGTTGTGCGCTCCGCAGCGGCACAGATTGCCGCTCATGCGTTCGCATACTTCTTCCCGGCTGGGGGTGATCGACTCTAGTAAAAGGTCAGCGGTAATGCGGCTAGGCAGACCACGTTCCATCTCGGACACCATGCCGATCGCCGAGCAGATCTGGCCTGGCGTGCAATAGCCGCACTGGAAGCCGTCATGCTCGATGAAAGCCTTCTGAAGAGGATGCAGACCATCGTCGCCACATAGACCTTCGATCGTGGTGACCTCTTGCCCCCGCTGTTGAACAGCAAGTGTGAGACACGACAAGATGCGGGTGCCATTTACGAGAACAGTGCAGGCACCGCACGCACCCTGATTACAGCCCTTCTTGGTGCCGTAGAGGTGGAGGGTCTCGCGCAAAAAGTCCAGCAGAGAAACGCGTGGGTCCAGCGGAAGATTGAAATCGCTCCCGTTGATTCGGATGGAACCCTGTTCGACGATCATGGAGCGCCTTTCCTTACCAACAGATCGAACCTTCTCCGGCCAGCAAGAGAGTGAGCGACTACAAGGGAAGGGATGGCACATCCATCATCAGACCGACTTGCACCTGATACTCACTAGAGTCCGCACTGCCAATAGTTGATAGAACAGGAAATTGCAGAAACAGACATGCTCGTTGCGAGACTGCTGTCTGTTTTGTAAACAACATAGGTTTCGCAATTCCGAGAGTACATTGCTTCCGAAGCTCCGCCCTTGCGAAATCTTGCGGAATATAAGACAGAAGTTGCTCTAAGAATTCGTCGACATACCGGATAGTTCGCGACGATAAATTGAAGGGCTCTTTTGAAATCGTGCCTTGAAGGCGTGCGCGAACCGGCCGGCATTGGAATAGCCACATTGGTCGGCAATCGCAACGATGTCGAGGTCAGTTGCGAGCAGGAGAGCTGCGGCCTTCTTCAGCCTTAACCCGACCAGATACTCATGCGGTGCCAGGCCCAACTTCTCCTTGAAGAGTCTGACGAAGTGAAATCGGCTGATACCCGCCTCTTTTGCGAGTTGGTCAATGCTGATCACCTGTGTTGCGTGCTGCTGCATGTACTCCAACACCCGTGACAAGCGACTGTCAGTGAGGTCATGCCCTATGTACCGACTGATATCAGCTTCTTTAACTCTTCCGTCCAGCAGCAAAAGATGGGTCGCGATCGTACGGCAGGCTGCATTGCAGTAAAGATCTGGTGCACCCGATTCAATGCCTCGAACGAGGGCGCGAACGGTCTCATAAACAAGAGAATCCTTTACGCTGAGGAAATCCACTGAAGGAGAGGCGAAGCGTTTACCCGCTCGCCGATACTCCTCGCCAGCCTCTTGGAAGAATTCGGGGGGTACATACATTTGAAGCGTAGTGATGGGACAAGCTTTGATGGCGCGTAAGCGGAGACGACTCACGTTCATGGGCGCGGTCGCTCCGCCCATTCCGGGACCTTTTTGAGCCGTTTTCCAGGTTCCGTGGGAATAGGACTCGAGGTTGTACCAGCCAGATGCTGTAAGAACAATGGTCTGATCGGGCGTTGCGACCGTCGAGTAATCTTCAATCACCCCTGGATGTTTCCAAACTTCCAATAGTGCTGACGTCCAGCCATTACTCTCGCTGCACAGCACTTTCTCTCCAGTCTGAACAGCACTATTAGCTCTACTCGCACTGGAATACATACTCTTCTTTTTACCCCATCACATACCCATCATCGTCGAATTCCCGACAAGGTAAATGTAGTACGACTCAACACTCCTAACGACTCAACCGCGCAGGTGATTATGATTTGGCCGAAGTAGTCCCGTCTTCCGGGGTCGGGCTTCGGAACATGCTTGGAGCAGCTAGAGTGACACGTTGGACCATGAGCGTGGAACAACGTCGAGTTGCGAACTTCGTCTTGGCATAGAACCTCTCGCCTCCCCGCGTTCAGCTTCGGCTAACGGCTTCGATCAACCGCTTCCGCAAATTTTGCAACAGTCGAGGGTGCTGTTGCTGCATCTGCTCATCTTCAGGCTCCATTCTGGTCGAGCATTACGCATTTCACCCCGCTCCCGGCCAGACCCTCGCAACATGCTCATTGTCATCGAAGCACCGCTCTACGACGCGGGCGTCCTCAGCAGTAGAGGCATGCTCTCTAGACTCGGTGCGATCCCCGGCTGCGCCGTGCTGGATCGCCTCCCTCTGCTCAAGTACCGCAATGCCCGTGGTTCCCATATTTACCTCCGGCCCTCAGGCGAGCACCGCTATACCGTGCTCGATGAGCTGAACGAGGCCGCACTAGCCAAGCTCTCGACCGATGGCTTCGAGCCCTGCGCCGTGGTCGAGACAAGCAGCGGCAATTTCCAGGCTTGGCTTAAGCAGGCTGCTGTCCTGCCGAACCGCTCGGCACCTTCGCCGCCCAGACCCTGGCCGCTCGCTATGGCGCCGCCTCCAGTGCGGCCGACTGGAGGCGCTTCGGCCGGCTGCCAGGCTTCACAAATTGCAAGCCCAAGCACCGTAGAGACGACGGTCTCTTCCCGTTCGTGCGGCTCCGCAGTCATTCAGGGCAGCAGATCTCGCAGGCTCAGGCCTTCCTGGAGGAGATCACTAGGCTGTACGAGGCACGCGAGCGGGAGCGGGAACAACGGCGGGCGGCGAGGGCCCTTTCTCCCCAAAGGAGACCGGGGTTCGAGCCTTCGCTCGAACGCTTCAGGACCGCACGTAAGTACAGCGACCGACCTGCTGCAGCGGACATCGCATTCTGTGTTGCTGCTTTCGCGAGCGGAATGGACGAAGGCCGCATCGAGAGCGCCTTGGAGGGCGACTATCTCTCCCGCGACCCTAGTCCGGCCACAAGGTCAGCCTACATCCGGCGAACCCTCCGCAAGGCTCGAGACTGGGTAGCCCGGTGAGCGTCTGCAGTAAAGTGACTCCGACACCCGCGTTTGTGAGGACTACTCCTGACGTACTCGGCTTGCCCGGCATAGACAAGATCGAATTGAGGCGACCGCCTCATTCATGAAGCTACTTCGGCTCGTGACGCAATACATTCCAGAGCTGGCCGCTTAGTCGGAATCTTAGACACTTGGCCGGATCGGCCAAGACAACCGGCGTTGTCGTGGGTGCTTACGACCCGGCCATAAGGTCAGGCCCGCTACAAGAGCTCTCAGGGGCATGCGTCACAGTGTGTATGCGATATCCATTAGAAACTTCCCGCAGCTGCACAAAGTACGCGGGGCCTGGCCGGCTACCCTTTGCAGAACTGTCGAAGATCTGGCTCGTCACTTCTGCCTGGAAGTGGGTGCTTGAGTCTTTGCAAGCGCGCACTGCGCCAAAGCTGGGATAGGGCACAGTCGCGTCTTTACCCTTCCCTTCATAGGTGAAATCCTGAAACATCTGCCACGTGAGCGAGTCGGCGGAATCATCGGCAAACTCGGCAGCGTCCCTTCGGGGCAGCTCCAGCCACTCCACAATGCTGTCCCGGCCATTCATCGCGAGTGGCTCGACACGGTGAACACCGGTAGCTGTTACCGAATACCGCATCACGCCTCTACGGGAAACGCTGTCTCCTCCACCACTAACGCTCGTACGGACCTCGAAGCCATCTGCAGTTGGCCGTACGGTGAGCGGAGGGTCTAGGTCGGCGCGTCGGTAGCCATGCTCTC
>CAXTGN010000311.1:0-6268 GCA_964243455.1 uncultured Acidobacteriaceae bacterium | reverse complement strand
GGGACGGCGTATGCGGCGCACCTGGAAGGCGTTGACTTTGCCGGCAAAACGGGCACGGCACAGGTGATGAGCCATACCGCGCTGGCAAAGACGGGCAAGGGGCACAACACGGAGCCGAATGCGTGGTTTGTGGGGATTGCGCCGCGGCGCAATCCTGACATTGCAGTGGCGGTGTTGTGGGAGCACGGGAACTGGGGCAACAATTCGGCCAAGCTGGCGGCGCAGGTGATCACGGCGTATGTGAACAAACAACGGTCACGGGCGGGGAACCTCTTGCGGGTGGCGGAGGCGACACCGCCTGCCTCGCCGGCAAAAGCACCTGAGCAGAAGCCTGAAGATAACAGGCCAGTTCCTGAGGCGAGGGTGGCGCGGCCCAGGCCGGAGATGCCGCCTCTTGCTGCTTCACCTACGGGTGGGCAGTAGCCTCAAGCTGTTCCAGCGGCGGCTTCCCTGACGGCGCGCGTTCATCCTGAAAACGCCCCTTTCCCGCTCGGAAGTGTCCGTGAAGGGCCTCCTTAACCGGCTTTTTCGCGTAGAACGTCCTTTCTGCACGCGTTGGTGACTTTTGACGCAAATTTGGCGTCCTTAACCGGCTTTTGCAGCGTTCAAAATGACGGCCCCAAGTGCACGAGAAGTCTTCCCTCCCCCGGGCGCTGAGTCCTGACAGGTCTAGCGGCGGATGGGATGCGGCATGGGCCGGTTGATCAGGATGTGGGTGTGTTGGCGGGTGAGGCGGATGCGGCAGCCGAGCGGGTCGGCGATGCCGAGGCAGCTGCGGTCGCGCACCCCAACCCAGGCGATCTGGTCTGGGCCGAGCATCCAGGCGGTGGCGTTGGTGGCGTAGTGGACCTGCGCGAGGTAGTAGGCGGCGGTCTCGTCGAGGTCTGCGGCATTCGCGTTGAGCTGCTCGCAGCCACTGTCAGGAGGCGCGACGGTGCCGTCGCCCAGCGCGCAGTAGTTCTCGTCGTGCTCGAGCAGGATGCGCTTATTGGCGCCGTTGAGGAAGTACCGCGTGGTGATCTCCGGGACGGAGGCGTGCATCGACCATTGCGCGAGGTCCCCGGCAAAGGCGGGTGGCATGTCGCTCATGGCCAGGAGGTTCGTCTTTACCTGTCGCGAGAAGACGGCGACGGTTGGGGACGGCTCGCCGTTGGTGGGTGTGAAGAAGAAGGCGCCGAGGCCGATGCCGTCCTGAAGATCGAGCCAGAGGAACGCGCGTCCGGACAGGTAGGGGCCGCGAGCGCCCGAGAGCATGAGGTATCGACCGTCGCGGAGGATGACCGGGTCATGGGCGCCGGAGAGCACGGCATCCAGCGCGTCGGAGAGCGGCATGTCGCGTCCGTAATGGAACATGCAGTCGGGGACGAAGGCCTTCATCAGTTTGCGGAACTGCCGGTCACGGAAGAGGTCGCCCGAGGAGCCGCCGGCGGCGCTGGATAGAAAAGCCAGCTGTGCGGGGTCGAAGGGTTTCTCGAAGAGCGCCTTGTTGTACTGGCTGAGAGGCTGCGGGTCTTCGCGCGTGATGGGGGCGGGAGGTTGGTCCTGTCGCTCTGGCGGCTGCTGCTGGGGCTGGGCCTGAGACGAAGGTGCGGCATCGGGGGAGGGTGCTTCCTGGGCGGCGGCGGAGCCGGTCAGGGACGGAGAGAGCAGCGCGAGGGCGAACGGCAGAACGCAGGAGCTCAGAAACGGACGGAGACGCGGCATGGACCGAAACTCTTTCAGGAGCAATGTGCGGATGCTATGAAAGAAGACGGCAGGTTGCCGAAAAAGACGCGCGTTGGGGCGTCCTGGCGACACTTTCGTTCTTCCCGTCTGCACGGGTGTTATTTCTTGAACGTCAAGCGACGGGCTGTCGGATGGCCACGCTGCAGGAGGGGAAACGCATGGCGAACGGTTCGGTATTGATTGTGGGTGCGGGGCCGACGGGGATGACGGCGGCGATTGAATGCAGGCGGATGGGTCTGGATGTCCGCATTGTGGACAGGTCCGACCATATGGCGCGCTGGTCTCAGGCGCTGGTGGTGCAGTCGCGGACGCTGGAGCAGTTTCAGCGCTACGGCATCGCCGACGAGGTTGTGCGGCATGGGCGAAAGATGACCGGGGGACACCTGTGGAGCGAGGGCAAGCAGATCGCGAACATCCACCTGGACAAGGTACCGAGCTGCTATCCCTATGCGCTGTTTATCCCGCAGACGGAAACCGAAGCTCTGCTGAATGCGCACATGGAGTCGCTGGGAGTGCGGACCGAGCGGCAGGTGGAGCTGGTACAGGTGGCGCAGGCGGACGCAGAAGTGCGAGCGCGGCTACGCCACCCGGACGGGCACGAAGAGGAGGTTCAACCGGGCTGGTTGCTGGGTTGCGACGGATCGCATAGCACGGTGCGGAACCAGCTGAACATTCCGTTCGAAGGCAAGGCCATCGAGCTGAACTTCATTCTGGGCGATCTGGAGCTCGACGGCCCGGATGCGCCGGGAGACGAGATCGAGGTGCATTTCCACCGCGGCGACCTGGTGTTTATGGGCAGGTTGAGCGACCGGATCACGCGAATGATTGCCGGCAGTCATGCGGGTATCGAACAATTCGAAGGACGCGATCTAACCCTCGCCGACTTTCAGGGGGCTGTTGACCGGTGCGGCGTCCGCGTCAACATCCATGGCTCAGACTGGATGACGCCGTTCAGTGTGAATGACCGGCAGGCCAAGCAGTACAGGGTGGGACGAGTGTTTCTGGCGGGCGATGCCTCGCATATTCACTCGCCGGTTGGCGGCCAGGGCATGAACACCGGTATTCAGGATGTCGCCAACCTGGTGTGGAAGCTGGCGGCCGTAGAGCGGGGAGCAGACCCGAAGTTCCTGGACAGCTATGAGGAGGAGCGCGGCGAGGTGGGCAGGGCGCTGCTGCGGTTTACGGAGCGCGTACTAAAGATCGGGACCGCACCCGAGCGGTGGGTGGAAAGCCTGCGTGACATACTGTTGCCGCTCATCACGCAGCTTAGTGTTGTACGTAAGGAGGCTGCCGGGTTTGTCTCCCAGACGGCCATCCAGTATCGCAAGTCGTCCGCGGTAGCCGACCACGGCGGAGATGGATCGTTACGGGCAGGGGATCGTATGCCGGACCTGACGCTGGGGACCGATGGCAAGTCGCGAAACCTGCTTGCGGACTGGATCGATCCCGTGCACCTGGCCGTCCTGGTGAACGCCTCGGAGGCGGAGGCCGGAGCAGTGCAGTCCGCCCTGCGCCATGTGCGCGTGAAGACGGTGACCAGCCGGGACCTGACACAGGAGGGCCAGCACCTGCTCGGTTCCGAGAAGAAGCTCGTGGTGATTCGCCCGGACGGGTACGTGGGCTATCGCGGACCGGTGGATGGCGAAAACGATCTGGCGCGGTACGTCCGGCAGGATGCGCTGGCGTAATCGAGCTGGACCAGACCTCCAGCCTTTCGGGAAGTCTGAGTTGACGAGCCGTTCAGCTTGAAGCGGATTTGCAGAGGCAGGCAGCAGGGAGAAGAACCGCAGATTCCCTTCGGGAAGGACAACGCAGATTCCCTTCGGGAAGGACAACAAAAAAGATCCCCTTCGGGAAGGACAACAAAAAAGATTTCCCTTCGGGAACGAGAACAAAAGATTCCCTTTGGAATGACTACAAAGTAGGTCGAGTTGAAAGAGCGGTCTGGCGTGGGGCAGCATGGGGCTCGATTGCAGAGAGACGTGTCGCAACGCGTCAGCGCGTGATGGCGGTGAAGGGCAGAAAGAGCGCGAAGACCGTGCCGTGGTGCTTGGGTGATTGATTGCTGCGTACGAGGAGGGCGCCGTTGTGCCTGTCGACGATCTCCCGGCTGACCCACAGGCCGAGCCCTGTACCCGTGATGCCTTTGGTGGTGAAGAAGGCGTTGAAGAGTCTGGCCTGGGTTTCGGGGCTCATCCCCGTGCCGTTATCCGCGATGGTGAGAACGATGCCCGCTTCTCCGGTGGTCCAATGGGTGCCCTTTCGGCTACGCAGGAAGATGCGTCCGGTGCCTGAGCCCAGGGCGTCCAGGGCATTGCCCACCAGATTGCTGATGACCTGACGGATTTCCGCTTCAAAGCACTGGACGGGCTCCCGTGCCCGGAAGCGCTGGAGGACGTCCGCGCGTGTGTTCACGATGCGGCCATGAAGGACGGTCAGGACGCTCTCGAAGAGGTCCTCGGCCGTGATCTCCTGTGGGCTGGTGGCCTGCTTGTGAAAGCGCAGGGTTTGGGTTGTGATGGCGGCAGCACGGCGCAGTTCACGCTCTGCGAGGCTCAGGTAGTCGCGGATCTCCGGCACGGCCTCGCTGATTTGCGCGAGGTAGAGCAGGTTGGTGACCGACTCCAGAGGGTTGTTGATTTCGTGGGCGATCGAGCTGGCGAGACGGCCGACGACGGCGAGCTTTTCACTCTGAAACAGAGCCTGCTCTGCTTTGCGTTGCTGCGTCACCTCAAGGGAGGCGGCGGTGATGGCCTGGATAGTGCCGTCGGCGGCGTAGACGGGGAAGTAGCTGACGAGCCAATACCGATGGTTGCCCGGATCTGTAACAACGGAGCCCTCCAGGGGGAAATTAATGACGGGTTCGCCGGCCGCCACTCGATCGAAAAGCTCTTTGAGGCCCGGAATGGGAGCCAGCTGAGTCAGGGTCTGGCCGACGATCTCTTCCGGCTTCAATCCGAAGAAGGCGGCCTGACGCTCATTCAGGCGTAGGTAACGGTAATCGGGAAGATCGAAGAGGGCGAGGCCAATCGGGGCAGTGCGGTAGACGGTCTCGATTTCGGCGCGCTGGCGCTCGGCCTCCATGTTCTTGCGATGAAGGGCCTGGGCGGCATCGCGTTCTTCCGTGATATCGCGGAAGAAGATCATGATCCCGTTGTCGGCGGGATAGCACTGAATGCGAAACCAGCGATTCAGCGGATCGGGGTAGAAGGCGTCGAAACCGCCGGGAGTTCCGCGCTCCATGGTACGGCGGTAATGTCGTACAAAGGGCAAGTCTTCATGGCCAGCATCGGGAAAGCTTTCAAAGATGACGGTACCGAGCACATCGCCTCGGGGAGCGAGGAGCTGCCCAGCGCGCCGATTCAAGTAGGTAAAGCGGTACTCACGGTCCAGAAAGAAGATGGCGTCCGTGGTGGCGTCGAAAAACTGTGCCATCTGCCGACCGAAAAGCTGGTCGGAAGGCACGGAAACAGACCCGACATCCGGCAAACGCATTTCACTTCCTCTGCACAGGCCCCTGCCTTTCCGGCCGGGCCTGGGGATCAGCTCCGGCTGGTCGTCCAGCCGCGCTGCGTATGTCTCACATGGATGCTACCGGACTCCAGGGAGGGGAGGGTGGACACAACTGCCTTGCGATGCCGTCCACGGGAACCCGGGACGGGTTGAAATGAGCCGCCATAGGGCTTGGGTACACTGGGCCTGTGTTTCGATCGCGCTTCCGTGACTTTGACTGGACCCTGCTCAGCTTTGTGCTCATTCTGAGCGTGCTGAGTGTGGTGGAGATCCGCTCCGCCACGGCCATGACGAAGTTTCATGGCTTCCAATACAAGCAGGTGGGGTTCCTGCTGAGCGGCTTCGCTTTGATGTTTGCCATGGCGGCGGTGGATTACCACCGGCTGCTGGATTTTGTGCCCTGGGCGTATGGCATCAGTCTGGTCTCGTTGATCGCGGTCAAGGCTGTGGGGCAGAAGGTGCTCGGGGCACGTCGATGGATCAACCTGGGGGGCGGGGTGCACTTTCAGCCGTCTGAGTGGGTGAAGCTGGTGCTGATCCTGGCGGCGGCGCGCTTTTTCTGGACATTCATCAGTAATAAGCGGCGCTTGAAGTGGCTGGATGTGGCCAAGGCGTTTGCGCTGATCGGCGTGCCGATGCTGCTGGTGCTCGCGCAGCCGGATCTGGGGACGGCCCTGACGTACTCACCCGTGCTGCTGGTGGGTTTGTTTCTGGGAGGGATTCGCTTCCGTCAGGCGGCGGTGCTGGTGCTGGCGTCCTGCCTGGTTGCGGGCGGCATCTGGAAAAGCGGCAAGGTGCTGAAGCCGTATCAGAAGGCCCGGCTTACCGCGTTTGCCAACCCGGACACGGACCCGAAAGGGTCGGGGTACCAGATACGGCAGAGTCTGATTGCAGTGGGATCGGGCGGGATCTGGGGCAAGGGGGCGAACAAGGGAACGCAGACGCAGGGCGATTTCCTGCCGATTCCGTACACCGACTTCATCTTCGCCGCTTTTTGCGAGGAACATGGCTTTGTGGGTGCGCTTGGTGT
>CAXTGN010000310.1:4723-6278 GCA_964243455.1 uncultured Acidobacteriaceae bacterium | reverse complement strand
TTGAAGAGCGCCTGTGCCAATGCACTGGCCGCCAGAGCCAGCGCTGAATTCTGTGCACGGCCCAGCATGGCCGTGTCGACGACGGACATAGCCACCCAGCCGAGTTCACCCAAGATCAGGGGCAGGGCCAGCGAGAGCAGCGGGGGCAGCTCGGCGCGAAGTGCCTTGACGTGCATACTGCACTGTACTGTACTCCGGACGGCAGCTGGGCTATGCCTGTGGGACCATAGAAGCATGCCGGATGCAGACGGTCAACGCTCACTTAGTGCCACCGTGGCCTGGCAGCACCGGGATTTTCGACTGTACCAGGCAGCGCGCTTTGCCGGTGTTGTCGGATCGGAGGCCCAGAGTGTGGGCGTGGCGTGGCAGGTATATCAGCTGACGCATTCCGCGCTGGCGCTGGGCTATACGGGGCTGGCACTCTTCCTTCCGGGGATCTTCTTTACGCTACCTGCGGGTCATGTGGCTGACCTGCATGATCGCCGCAACGTGATCCTGACGTGCTATTCGCTGCAGCTTTGCGCGAGCCTTGCGTTATTGATGCTCACACTGCATGGCGTCGACAATGTATGGGCTGTGTATGGAATCCTGTTCGTGATCGGATTGGGCCGCTGCTTCTCTGGTCCTGCGGCTTCGGCGTTGATCCCGACGCTGGTGCCTCAGGGGCACTTTGTGAACGCGGTGACGTGGGGCGCGAGTGTGTTCCAGTTTTCTAACGCGATGGGACCGCTGATTGGCGGCCTGCTTTTCACCATCACGCTCACAGGCAGGTGGCAGCGGCTGACGGGCGCGCCCCTGGTGTATGTCTTCACGTGCATCGCCCTGTGTGTCTTTCTTGTGCTGGTGAGTGTGATCCCGCCAAGGGGGGCGGCGGAGGCCAAGGGCTTCACCGTGCAGACCATGCTGGCCGGTCTGCGCTATGTGATGAGCACACGGTTGTTGCTGGGATCGATCTCGCTGGACCTGTTTGCCGTGCTACTGGGCGGAGCTGTAAGCCTGTTGCCGATCTTCGCTTCGGACATTCTGCACCGCGGCGCGCATGCGTTGGGGCTGCTGCGCGCCATGCCCAGCCTGGGGGCGTTGGTGGTGTCCCTGAGCCTGAGCGTGTTTCCGATCAAGCGCGATGCCGGCAAAACCATGCTGGCGTGCGTTGCAGGCTTCGGTGCGGCCACCATCGTGTTTGGCCTGAGCCGTAGTCTGTGGCTCAGCTGCATTGCGCTGGTGATTACAGGTGCTACGGACATGGTCAGCGTGGTGGTGCGCTCCAGCATCCTGCAGCTAGCTACACCGCCCGAGATGCGCGGCCGGGTGTCGAGCGTGAACTGGCTGTTTCTGGGCGCGTCCAATGAATTCGGCGAGTATGAGTCGGGGCTGACAGCGCACTGGTTTGGCGCGGTGCGGGCTGTTGTGCTGGGCGGTGTCGGTAGCCTGCTGGTGACGGGGCTTTGGAGCGTGTTCTTTCCAGCGTTGCGGCGTGCGGACCGCCTGGTGGCCGAGGATCTGGTTGCGGCGGAGCGAGAGCTGAGCCAGGCAGAGCCTGTGGACTAGGGCGTTT
>CAXTGN010000310.1:0-4713 GCA_964243455.1 uncultured Acidobacteriaceae bacterium | reverse complement strand
AGAAACATTTAGAAGCGAAGGAGCTCTGTGGCTGCGCTGGGCTGTTATGACGCGCCGGGCAGAATACAGAGGTCCTTCGCTTTGCTCAGGATGACGAGCATGTAAGACCGTCAGGAATGAGGTCAGACGGCGCACTACATGACGCGGTTGTTGGCGATGATCTGCTTGTAGAGTATGGCGCTGAGCTTGGGCGTGCGCTTTTGCGTTTTGAAATCGACGTAGGTGATGCCGAAGCGCTTTTCGTAGCCATCGGCCCATTCATAGTTGTCCAGGAGACTCCAAAGGAAGTAGCCCTTGACCGGCACACCTTCCGCCACGGCGCGCTGCAACTGCGTAAGGTAGTTGCGGAAGTACATCACGCGATCGGTGTCGTAGATGTGGCCGTCTGGAGTGACGACGTCCGCGGAGGAACAGCCGTTTTCGGTGATGAACATAGCCTTGGGGTGCCAGTTCTCATAGACCAGCTTGGGTCCCCAGTAGAGGGCTTCGGGACCGACGGTCAGCCAGGGGCTGAGCATGTGCGGGTAGGAAGTCGGTGGAGACACCCTTGCATAGCCGCGCTCGCTATCGTCAGCACGGACGTAGGTGGGTTGGTAGATGTTGGTGCCGACGAAGTCGAGCGGGGAAGAGATGATTGCAAGTTCTTCCGAAGTGAACGTCGGGGCATCGGCGCCGAGATGCTTGAGGTACAGGTCCGTGTACTTGCCGCCGAGAATGACGCCGAGGAACTGTGCGTTTTCCTCGCGCATGGCGGTGTGTGCCGCCTTGATGTGCTCGGGAGATTCGATGACCGGCACAGTCGCGCGCGGGTTCTCAGCAAGACCCACCTGGGCGTTGGGTGCACTGGCACGGATGGCACGTACAGCCATGCCATGTCCCAGTACGGCGTGATGCGTCAGCTGCGCCAAGCGCTTCGGTCCAACCTGCAGACCCGGCGCGTGTGTGCCGTTGCCATAGCCAAGCTCGGTGAAGGTGCTGATCTCGTTGGTGGTCATGTAGTGCTTGAGGCGGTCCCCCAGCTTGCCGGCAACATAGCCTGCGTAATCGCCGAAGAGCTTCGCGGTATCGCGGTTCTCCCAGCCACCCTTGTCCTGGAGCGGTTGGGGCAGATCCCAGTGATACATGGTGGCGTAGGGCTCTACGCCGTGGGCGAGCAGTGTGTCGAGGAGCTTGCTGTAGAAATCCAGCCCGGCCTGGTTGGGCGATCCGGAGCCGGTGGGGAAGATGCGGCTCCACGCGATAGAGAAACGGCATGTCTTCAGGCCCAGATCCTGCATCAGCTTCACGTCTTCGGCGTAGCGATGGTAGAAGTCGTCGGCAACGTCGCCGGTATCGCCATTTGCGGTGTTGCCCTGGGTGTGCGAGAACGTATCCCAGATCGTGGGACCACGGCCGCCCTCTTTTGGGGCGCCCTCCACCTGGTAGGAGGCGGTGGCCGAGCCCCACAGGAAGCCCTGGGGAAAGCTGCGTCCGCTTGTAGCGGAAGACGAGGGCTCCTGAGCAGCGAGTTCCGGGAGCAAAGGAAAAGAAAGAGCAGCGGTGGAAGTGCCCACCATTTGAGCAAAGGCGCGACGGGACAATTTGCGGGACACCGGGTCTCCTGTTTGGTATCTGTCGTGTGCAGTGTGACTGCCCGCAGCAGGGTACCCTACCGGCTAAACCTTTGTCCTGTGCTGTTGGAAGC
The DNA here is from genome assembly GCA_964243455.1 of uncultured Acidobacteriaceae bacterium. Lineage (GTDB taxonomy): Bacteria > Acidobacteriota > Terriglobia > Terriglobales > Acidobacteriaceae > Granulicella. The sequence continues at coordinate 3,029 of CAXTGN010000310.1, read as the reverse complement.
TGCGGCATGACTCTTCACATCGCGAGCCGTTCAGTACTGGCCGTAGCGGCCCTTTGCCGAATCCAGCAGCTTCTGCGAGTCGTAGCCAACGCCGTCTTTGAAGACCAGGACCGTCTTTTCGATGTCGCTGATCGTGTGACTGGGGTCGCCCCCTACGACGACCAGATCCGCATTCTTCCCTACCACGACCGAACCGATGGAGTCGGCGCGACCCAGGTAGGTTGCGCCGTTCAGCGTGGCTATCTTGATGGCTTCGACAGGGGTGAAACCGGCGTCGACCAGGAGTTCCACCTCGCGCTGATCGCCAAAACCGGGCAGTACGCCGCCGTCGCCCGTGGGATCGGGACCTGCGAGCAGGAGACCGCCGGCAGCGACGAACTCGCGCTCCAGGGCCATGCCGTTACGGAAGTTGGCGGCACGGTCGATCGCGGCCGGGGTCGCGGTTCTCATGAGTTCACCGTTGCGGGTCATGAGATAGTCGTTTCGTGTCGCCGGCGTCATCGTTTCCAGCACACGGGGTTGCAAGTGAAGATGTCCGGGATCGGAGCTTTCGAAGACGGGGAGCGTGCTCGTTACAGCGACGTGGTGATCAACCAGCAGCTTGATCAGGGCCTGCGCCTCCGGTGAGCCGGCCTGCATCTTCGCCAAGGTCGAACTGCCCACTGTACGTGGACACACGTCGGGCTGTTTGCCCGGGTCAAGCTGCGTGTTCACGAAAAAGCCGTGCTCGAGATTGTCGATGCCGAGCGCGATGGCTTCCGGGTAGGTCACGGAGCAGAGATGTCCTGTAAGTTTGAGACCGCGTTTGTGGGCTTCCTGAATCGCCGCGCCGAGTTCTTCGCGCGTGATGTTCATATAAGCCTTGAAGCTCGTGGCGCCCTGATCGGCCCAGAAATTTACGGTTCTGCGCGCGTCCTCTGCGTTTATGATCTGGTGCATCTGGATAAAGGGCGAGTTCGGCCCTTCCAGGTACGGCGCGGTGACGTCCATGTGTGGTCCGGGCAGCTCGCCCGCATCGATCTGATGGCGCAGGTTCAGGTCGGTGTAGGGTTCGACGGACCCCGTTGTTCGCAAGGTCGTGACACCCGCGCCAAGGTACAGGTGCGGCGAGGTGAAGGTCATTTGCGGCACAACGAGGGGTGGTTCACTGTGGCCTTCGGCATCGACGTTGGGCCGCGCGATGTAGTAAATGTGGTCGTGCATGCCGACAAGGCCAGGAAAGACGGTATCGCCTGTGAGGTCCAGGACGACCGTCGCATCGGGAGCATGCACAGGAAGGGCCTAAGCGGGTTCGATGCGCTGAATTTTGCCGTTACGGAGCGTGATGTCCTGGTGCTCGCGCGCAGGAGCGCCCGTGCCGTCGATTACGCGCACATCATGCAGGAGCGTGCGCCCTGAACCTGGAACTTTGATGTAGCGCGCCACCGCTGCAGGCGTTTCGTGCGGAGGGTTTGGGACCGTTTGTGGGGCGGGCGCCTGCCCCTGTGCGATGACAGGCGACACAAAAAGGCAGGCGATCACGATCATGGTTTGCGACGAGCGCATCGGCACCTCGAGACAGCCTTTGCGCGATGATAGCCGATGCGCTCCGTGCCGAGCCTAATGGAAGAGCAGGGGCGCCACCGTCATGAGGTTGTCACGCCACACCAGCCAGGTGTGCTGACCGGGTGTTTCGACTGCAGTGACCGGTAAGTTGCGGCTCTTTGCCCAGGCAACAAAGTGGCGGTTGGGCATCATCAGCCCGTCCTCGGTGCCGCAACCGACCCAGAGCAGCTTATAGTGCGCGAAGCTGTTCCCGTTGCCGCCGGCGAAGTTCGGGAAGTGTTCATCGAAATGCTCCCCTTGCACAGCGGAACTCATGCCGATCACGTTGCGAAACATCTCAGGATGCTGCAGACCGATGGTGAGTGATTCGAGGCCGCCCATCGACAGGCCGGCGATCGCATGCATCTCCGGCTCCTTGGAGATGTTGTAGTCTCGCTGAATTGCGGGCAGAACCTCACCAAGCAGCATGTCGGAGTAGATGTTTACGTTGTTATCGACCTTGCGTACGTCCTGCCAGACCGTGAATCCGCTATCAACGAAATGGAAGTCACCGTATCCCATGGGCATGATGACAACCATGGGCACGATCTTGTTTTGTGCCAGCAGCGAGTCCAGGATGAGATTCGCCTGGCCGACGGCCGTCCAGCCGGTGTCGTTGTCGCTCCAGCCGTGCAGCAGAACCAGCATGGGATAGCCAGCGGGCCGCTTGGGGTCGTAACCCGGCGGGGTATAGACGACGTAGGTCTCCTGATTGGCAGGCAGATTCTGGGCCGTGTGCGTTGTGTAGGCGTAGCGCGCCACGGCCCCATGCGGAATGGCCTGCACCTCCCAGGGTTGCGGGACGGAACCCGGCACAAGGATGTCGCTGTATAGGCCAACGATATTTGGGCGCACGACCCCATTCAGCGCATCTCGTTGTTGCACACCATCGACGCGGAAGCTGTAGCCGTAGTGCTCGGGCTTCAACGGCGGCGTGGTGAAGGTCCAAACGCCGTTGTCACCCTTTGTCATCGGTGCGGCTTTGGGAACGGCATCGGTCTCGACCAGCACCTGCTGCGCGCCCGAGTCCCTGTAGCGAAAGGTGATTGTGCCATCCGGATTCGCTGCGGTCATCGGGGGCGCAGGTGAGGGTGCCGGCTGTTGGGCCGCGGCTGCGAAGGAAAGAAGCGCAGCAAGGAAAGCAAGAGGCCGTCGCATGTCGCGAGTAGTGTACGCTGCCGGTTGGCTCCGACGGAGAGGATCTATGCTAGGGGCACCTCACCTGGAGTTTGGCCCATGCTCGACGTGCATGCCCCGGAACACGAGATCACGAGTGTCCGGGAGTTTTTCCTGCATCTGTTCACGATTTCGTGCGGTCTTCTGATCGCTCTTGCCCTAGAGAACGCGGCGGAGGCCTGGCATCATCGCCAGGAGCGGCGGGAGGCACAGGAGAGCATCCTCCGAGAGCTGGAAGACAACCGCGAGGGCGCCAAGAAGGGCGCGCC
>CAXTGN010000309.1:4175-6290 GCA_964243455.1 uncultured Acidobacteriaceae bacterium | reverse complement strand
GAAGCCTACGATTACGAGTGGCTGGAGCGCAAACAACATGAGGTGACCACCGTTGGATAACGCGATGGCAACAGGGATCAGCTCGCACACGGCGACCTCGACGGCACACGCTGCGGAACACGAGCATATCTCGCTTCCGCAGCACCGCCATCACTTCGAGACCGAGCAGCAGCAGCGTGAAGCTGGCTCGTTCGGCATGTGGCTGTTTCTGCTTACCGAGATCATGTTCTTCGGAGGCATGTTTTTCGCCTATCTGCTGTACAGAAACTGGTATTACCCGGCGTTTGCGGCAGCCTCAAACACCCTCAACGTCACCGAGGGTGCGATCAACACGGCGGTTCTGATCAGCTCCGGATTCTTCATGGCACTTGGAGTCTGGGCGGCAGAGGTGCGCAAGCAGGGCACACTCGTACTCATGCTTGTCCTGACGACAGTGTTCGGTCTCATCTTTCTGGGTGTGAAGTACGACGAGTATCACGAAAAATATGAGCTCCACCATATCCCCGGCGACAATTTCTCGATCGCGCAATTTGTGCATCCGCCGCTGGATAAGCATGGAAAGATGACGGATGAGCCGCTGCCGCCCGATATGGCGCAACGGACGCAGGTGTTCTTTTTCCTTTATTTCGCGATGACGGGCATGCATGCGGTCCACATGATCATCGGCCTGGCGCTGCTTGGATGGCTCATCCTGCGTGCGAAGCGAGGAGAGTTTAGTTCCGGGTATGTCGCACCGATTGAGAATTTCGGACTGTACTGGCACTTCGTCGATATCGTTTGGCTCTTTCTGTTCCCCTTGCTCTATCTGATCAACCGGCATCCGTTGAAGTAGCCGAGCGTTTACCGAATCTCTGTAGCACCGTGAATGAAGGAATGATGCCCATGGTTGAGCATGCCAAATCGATGCAGGAAAACGACAACCTGAACGTCACGAACCCGGAGCACAGTGAGCACCACATTGTGACTCCGATTCAGTATGTGATGGTCTTTGGCACCTTGCTGTTTTTTACGCTGGTTACAGTGCTGGCGGCGTATGTCGACATGAAGTGGTTGAATCCTGTGGTTGCCTTGGGAATCGCTTGTTTCAAGGCAGTGATCGTGATCCTGTTCTTCATGCACGCCAAGTATCAGTCTCGGTTGATCAAGATGACTATCGGGTCCGGCTTCTTCGTGTTCCTGGTCCTCATTTGCATGACGCTGAGCGACTATGTGAGTCGCGCCTGGGGTCAGTGGTAGAAGCGACAACGATGCGTTGTGAAAGGCTCGCGGCTTCTTCGCGAGCCTTGCTCTTTTCCAGGCAGTTCAGGCGCTCGGTGGGCTGATGCCCTTGTTACGTCTGTATGGTGCGCAGTAGTTGGCGTAGAAAGCCCATCCAGGTTGCCGCTTCATCCCGTGTATGTCCGAGCTGTGCCGCCAATCGTCGCACGACCTCGGGACGTGCATTGGCAGGAAAGCGCCTCGTGTAGCCCGAGACCTCCATGACTTCCAGGAGTGAGGCGAGCAGACGCTCACGGATTTGCAAGCTTGGGGCGGGTTTCGTCAGGACCGGAACCTCGCGGGCCCCTTCGAATCCGGCTCTTGTCAGTTCATACAGGCAGACGGCGACGGATTGTCCGAGGTTCATCGAGAGGTGACGCCCTTCCGGCGCGTACATGGGTATTGTCAGGAGCGTCGAGCAGAAACTTAGCTGCTCATTTGTCAGCCCGGTTTTCTCGGATCCAAAGAGCAGCGCGACGCGACGCTCGCTCAAAGTTTCGGGTGCTGGGTCGGCCTCCGGTTCGTCTCCGGCGTTTGTGCTGGGGAGTTCCCGGAAGAGGAATTCCGCTGCTTCTCTCAGGGTCAGTATCGGACGCGTGAGATCCCGGCCGCCGATCGCGGTCGTTCCTGCGACGTAGGTGCAGTCCGCGATCGCATCAGAGAGCGACGTAAATAGCCGAGCTGAGCGCATGACTTCGTCCGCTGAGACCGCTGAGCTTGCGTGAAGCTGGGCGGCCTCGAAGGGCGGGGCGAAGGTGTTCACAATCCGGAGATCGTGAAAGCCGAAATCCTGCATTGCCCGTGCCGCGGCACCGATGTTCTGCGGGTTCCGGGCGCCCACTAACACTACGGAAAGGC
>CAXTGN010000309.1:0-4165 GCA_964243455.1 uncultured Acidobacteriaceae bacterium | reverse complement strand
CTTGCGACCGCGGTCAACATGCATTCATTGTAGGTGTGCCGCCGGATCGGCCAGTTCAGCGAGCTCCCCCGGTTGCAGGATCCACTACCTCATCCCTGGGCGGTGTATTGGTTGCGGAACAAAGACCCGGCAGTGACACCTGGCGTCAACCTGGTTAAGAAGCTCGGGTTTGGGCCAGATGCAACGCACACGATTCATGAAGCGGATGCGCCTAGCCTCCAGGTTCAGCCTATGCAGTTTCCGCTCCAGCACCCCACAACGATGGTGCCGTTGCGGCACCTCGACGTTCTCGACCAGGACCGCAGCGGCTCGTGTCTTCCGACCTTGCGGAGCAGGACGCGCAACAAACTTCGCCGCCTGCTGGGTTCGGGTGGCCTGAGACGCAGCTCCTGAAGCGCCAAGCCGTCGCGACCAGCGACTTGCCTAGACGGTTCGGACGCCTGCTAGATGCGGTACTAGCCTCGACCAACGAGCCCGCGTTTGTGCAGAAGCTGTCTGTTGTGTGTTTAACGAGGCTACGCTCCAGGATTGAATTGCTGGCTGCCCATCTACACTGAAACCTGACGATGGCTGACAGTTTTGCTCAACTTGTAAAGCAGCAGACCGACGTCGTCCGCATTCTGGGCGAGTACCTCAAACTGCGTAAATCGGGTGCGAACTGGAATGCTCTTTGCCCCTTTCACAAGGAGCGCAGCGGCTCGTTTTATGTCTACTCGGGTACGGCGAGTTATTACTGCTTCGGTTGCCGTGAGCATGGGGACGTCTTCACCTTTGTGATGAAGATGGAGAGCCTGAGCTTTCCGGAGGCCGTGCGCGTCGTCGCGCAGAAGATGGGCATTGCGCTGCCGAAGCGCGAATGGAATTCGCCCGAAGAGGCTCGTGAAGCCGGCCTCCGGCGGCAGTTGCTGGAGTTTCATGAGGCGGCAACGCAGTATTTCCAAGGAAATCTTCAGTCACCTGAAGCGGCACGTGCGCGGGAATACATCAGCGGCCGCGGTCTGTCGCCTGAGGCGGTCAAGCTGTTCCGCATTGGCTACGCGCCGGACAGTTGGACGGATATGCGTGACCGTTTGATGAAGTTCTTCCCGGAAGACGTGCTGCGGGCCAGCGGACTGTTTCATAGCAAGCAGAATGAGGACGGATCGCCGGGCAGCATGTATCCGCACTTTCGCAAGCGGGTCATGTTTCCTATCTGCAATGAGGCAGGCAAACCGATTGCGTTCACGGGCCGGCTGCTCGATACGAACGATCCCAAGGCCGGCGGCAAGTATGTGAACTCGCCGGAGACGCCGCTGTATGTGAAGGGCCATGTGCTCTTCAATCTGGACAAGGCCAAGGCCGCCATCAAGGAAACGGATAGCGTTGTGATGGTGGAAGGGCAGATGGATTGCATCTCGGCGTTTCTGGCCGGTGTGGGCAATGTGATTGCCACCAGCGGTACGAAATTTACCGAGGCGCAGGTACGCTTGCTGGCTCGTTTCACACATCGTGTGGTGTTGAACTTCGATGGCGACGATCCCGGTATCGATGCTGCCGAGGCTGTGCTCGCGCCATTGGTGGAAGAGGGCTTTGAGGTCGGGGTGGCGATTTTGCCCGAAGGCGAAGACCCAGACTCATTTCTGCGGAGTCATGGCGTGCCGGCGTATATGCAGGCGCTGCGCTCGAATGTGCCGTGGACCGACTTCCTGATCGACCGCGCGCAGAAGAAGATTGGAACGCGCACGCCGGAGTTGCGCGTGAAGGCGCTGAACTTTCTGCTGCCGCATCTGCGTCGGATTCCCAACGCGATCGTGCGGACGCAGGTAGCGGAGAATGCCGCGCAGAAGCTCGGCATTGAGTCTTCGATGGTGCTCAAGGAGGTGCGTCAGGCGGCGGAGCACCGGCTGGAAAGCGTACGCGCTGCACAACCGCAGGCGGTCTCTGAGGTCGAGCGAATCCTGCTCTGCGCGCTGATGTTGCCAGAGGCTGATTCCGCGCGGACGCTGGCGGCGGAGAAGCTGGGGGCACACCCGCACTGGTTTGAGGATCTACCCACGGCGGCGGTGATCGAGGTGCTCATCAGCGGACCGCCGCCGGAAAACCCGCTTGCGGCGGCTCCGGATGACGCGTCGCGTGCGTTGCTCGCGAGTGCGCTTCACATCTCCACAGAAGTGAATGGGCCGGAGCACGAGAGCTCGCCGCTGCAGGTATCCAGCGCGCTTGAATCGCTGCACGCACGCTACCTGGAGCGTAGTGGGCGTGAACTGCGCGCACGGATGACCGAGGCGCAGCGGAGAGGAGACAGCGCGACTCTTGTGCAGTTGATGCAGCAAAAGGTGGCGTTGGATCGCGAGCGGCGCTGATCAGGCTGCGCCCAGAGCGCGTTTGAGCGCTGGTTCGTAAAGCCTCCAGCGGTGATGAAAGTACTCGTCGAGCAGGCCGTTTGCCGCGGCCTCTGCGAGCTCGCGCAGATCGCCGGTCATGTCCAGAGGCACGGTCTTTTTGCGGTAATAGGTCAGGTCTGCGAGGCGCGGGTAGTTGCCCGTGCCCACAGCGCTGCCGAAGTCCGGGAAGACATGCTGCGCGTAGAACGGCGTCGTGTAGACATTGATGTTGACGCCTGTCGCATACCCATTGCAGAAGAGTGGCAGGCCCGCAGAACTCATCTGCCGCAGGCAGTATTCCCGGCCGAGAACATGCGCCGCCGAGAAGAGAAAATTCGCATCAAGGATTGATTTCTGAAACAGATGGGCGAAATGGCGACCAGCTTCCCGGAGGTAATCCTCATACACATCGGCATCTGCGTTTACAGGTTGGGTATAGAAACGAAACTGGCGAAAGTGCGAAGTGTCCACGTCGTGTCTTTCGCACAGCTGACGCAACACTTCAGGCACGATGCCATACGAGCCGCAGAACACCAGACGTCGCATCCCGAACAGCAGATCCAGACCGCTTCCCACTCCGGCCTGCGACATGTTCTTGAGCGGCATCAGGAGGTTGCGGACGCGGCTGAGCATCAAGGTGAGTCGCGTCCTTCTGTCGAGCGGGAGCGAAGGACCGTCGAAGTTCAGCTGCCCTTGCGCGAAGAGATCCCGGACGGGGAAGCGGTTTATGGGGATGCGTAGCTGGTCGCCTACGGTCAGCAGCACCATGCCCCGGCTGCTTTCCGCTAGGCTCGCGACGCGCTGCAGGGTCGCTGCATCCAGAATGCCGTCCCACAGAATGAAGAAAAGACGGGTGGAACCGAGTTGCGCGGCCTCCCGCTTCAGAGATACCCGGGAGGGATCGTCGAAGAAGATGGCGCGTTTGGTGTTCTCTTCTAACGATGGAAGCAGCGAGGGGTTCGATTTCAGCGCCAGGTAGGCCCACCAATACTTCGAAGCGCCCAGGTACATCGCAATCTTCAAGGGCCAGCACCTCGCTACAGACTATCCGAGCGCCTGGAATCGGCAGGGATCACGGGAAGTATAAGTCCTCTGGCAGGCAGGTCGATGCGAGCACAGCGCCACTCCACACGGCTGGTAGAATCAGGCGCATGGATGGCACGTCGCAGCGGTTGAACCTGTCAGCAGACCGCTACGCGGAGAGCCCTCTTAGGCCACAGCTGGCTGGTGTGTGACGCCATGTCCACCATGGATCATGGCACGCGGCGTCGCCTCCTCTTCGGCTTCGTCTCCAACTGGATCAGCCGACTTGCAGGTTCGCTCATTCAGCTCATCCAGGTTCCGGTATTTCTGACCTTCTGGTCGAAGTCGCTCTATGGCGACTGGTTGATCGTCAACGCCATCCCCAGCTATCTCAGCTTCTCGAACATCGGATTCGGGTCCGTTGCCGGCAACGAGATGACGATGCTGATGGGGCGCAAGGATGAAGAGGGGGCACTGCGGGTGTTCCAAAGCTGCTGGTGGCTCATTGTGCTGCTTTGCAGCGTCGTGATGGGCATTTTTGCCACGTGCCTATACTTCTTGCCGGTGGCGAGATGGCTGAATCTCTCGGTGATGACGCAGACCGATGCCAAGTGGGTGATCTTCTACCTTGGGGTGGCTGTGCTGTTTGGACAGCTCGAACAGCTGCTGCAGTCCGCGTATACCTGTGTCGGCCGTTACCCCTACGGCACGCTGCTGAAGAGCATTCTGACGCTCGTCTCCTTTGCCGTAACGCTTGTGCCGGTGGTCCTGGGGCACGG
>CAXTGN010000308.1:0-6302 GCA_964243455.1 uncultured Acidobacteriaceae bacterium | reverse complement strand
GCAGCCCTGGGACGGACCGGCAGCACTGGCCTTCTCGGATGGCCGGCTGGTGGGCGCGGCGCTGGACCGTAATGGTCTGCGACCCTCCCGTTACGCGGTGACCGACGATGGCCTCGTAATAGCCGGCTCGGAAGCCGGACTTGTGGATCTGGATCCTGAGCACGTGCTTGAAAGCGGGCGATTGGGTCCGGGGCAGATGCTCGTTGTGGACCTCGAGCAAGGCAGGTTGCTGCATAACGAAGAGCTGCTGGATCTGTTCGATGCCGGAGCGACCTATGCCACGTTGCTGGAGGACACACCCCTGATTCCAATGGAGCCTGGCGAGCCCCCTGCAAAGGAGACGATCGTCGATCTGCAGCGTGGATTCGGGTACACCAAGGAAGACCTGAACATGATCCTGAAGCCCATGGCGGCCAGCGGCAAGGATGCCGTTTGGTCGATGGGCGACGATACGCCGCTGGCCATGCTGGCCAGGTCGCCGCGGCCGCTGTACCACTACTTCCGGCAGCGATTCGCCCAGGTGACCAACCCTGCGATCGATCCACTCCGTGAAGCGGTCGTCTTTTCGCTGCATACGCGTCTGGGACCATGGCCGCACCTGCTGGATACCCATGCGACCCTGCCGGGCATATCGCTGAGCTCGGTCTTCCTTTCGCTGGGGCAGGTGGCCGCGCTTCGTGCTGGCCAGTACCCGCATGCGGAGGAGCTGCCCGTCGTCGAGCTGCGGTGTCTGTTCGCCGCAAGGGAGAGCACGCTGGAGGCTGCTGTGGACGCCTTGTGTACAACGGCGGTGGATCACGTACGAGGCGGCACGCGGATGCTGCTGATGACGGACCGCGGCGCTTCGGCAGACAACCTGCCGATTCCGATGGCCATGGCCGTTGGGGCAGTGAACAATGCGTTGACGCGAGCTGGATTACGCATCGGCTGCGGTTTGATGGTGGAAGCAGGCGACTGTCGCGATCTCCACCACGCGGCGGTGCTGATCGGCTACGGGGCGGGTGCGGTTTGCCCGTGGCTGGCGTTAGAAACGGCGCGGAGCGTCCAGCCGGAGGGTGTGGACGGCGAGCGCATGATGCTGAAGGCGCTCGAAGCGGGTCTGGCCAAGGTGATGTCGAAGATGGGCATCTCCGTGGTGGACAGCTATCGGTCGGCGCACCTGTTCGACATCCTTGGACTGCATGAGTCCGTTGTGGACAAGTGTTTCTTTGGCACGCCGGCGCCGCTGTCCGGCATCGGCTTTGCCGAGATCGACCGGCGGTTGCGGGAGAGCTGGCGCGCACCGACGCCACCCGGATCTGCGGATCTGCCGGATTTCGGCTGGGTACGCTTTCGCAAAGCCGATGGAGCGGAGCCCCACCTTTGGCAGCCGCCGACGGTGAAGGCCCTGCAGACGACGGTAGGCAGCGCCCGCAATGTAGCGGCGGTGACCGATGCAACGGCACAGTTCGCGATCTACTCGCAGGGTGTGGACGTGCACGAGTCGGTCCGGTTGCGGGATCTGCTGGAGATTCGGCCGGCAGGGCCGGAACTCGCGCTAAGCGACGTAGAAGCGCCGGAAACCCTGTGTCATCGCTTCGTCTCGAGTGCGATGAGCCTTGGATCGCTGAGCCCCGAGGCTCACGGGACGGTGACGGCCGCGATGAACATGATCGGTGCGCGGTCGAATACGGGTGAAGGTGGTGAGGACCCGGCGGTATACAAGCCGTCCGGAGCGGGAGAAACACTTGGGGACCGCGGCGGTGAACTGGTGCATGCGGTGGCAAGTCAGGGCAGCGGCGTTGCTGTGGCCGAATTGGTTGCGGCACCAGCCGTTCACCTGAACCTGAATAACAAGATCAAGCAGGTAGCGTCGGGGCGTTTTGGCGTGACGGCGGAGTATCTGGCGCATGCCGAAGAGATTGAAATCAAGGTAGCTCAGGGTGCGAAGCCGGGTGAGGGTGGACAGTTGCCCGGGCACAAAGTTTCCGGATTGATCGCGCGTCTGCGACATGCACAGCCGGGGGTGAGCCTGATCTCGCCGCCGCCGCACCATGATATCTACTCAATCGAGGATCTGGCGCAGCTGATCTATGACCTCAAGCGCGTGAACCCACGTGCGGCCGTCGGCGTGAAGCTGGTATCGAGCTTTGGTGTGGGCACGGTGGCAGCGGGGGTGGCCAAGGCGTATGCGGATTACGTGGTGATCGCCGGCAATACGGGCGGGACCGGAGCTGCGTCGCTTTCCAGCATCAAGTATGCAGGGTCGCCCTGGGAGCTTGGGCTGGCTGAGGCGCAACAGGCGCTGCGCGCCAACGACATGCGGGACCGTGTACGGCTGCGCGCGGATGGTGGGCTTGCAACAGCTCGCGATGTGCAGATTTCAGCGTTGCTGGGGGCCGATGAGTTTGCGTTCGGAACCTCGGTTTTGGTCGCCATCGGCTGCGATATGGCGCGGCAATGCCACCTGAACACGTGTCCGACGGGCATAGCGACCCAGCGGCCGGAGCTGCGGGCCAAGTTCCGCGGCAAGCCCGAGCACATCGTGACGTTCTTCCGTGAGCTGAGTGCTGATCTCCAGCGCCTGCTGGCAAAGTTTGGGTTGCCTTCGATCGAGGCAGCCACTGGACGTGTGGACTTGCTGGAGCAGGTGCGCGCCGACGGCGGCCTGAACCTGCAGCCGATGCTGGCCAAGGTGGGCGTGGGCGCCCGCCGCTGGATGGGCGGCCGCAACGACCGGCCCGGGGAGGACGAGCGCCTGGACGCCGCGTGGACGGTGCCTGCCATGGACGCGGCGCGAGCCGGGGAGCCGTTCCGTGCCGAAGCGAGCATATCGAATGCTCACCGTGCCGTGGGTGCGGAGATCTCTGGTGAGCTGGCCAGCGCGCGGATTCGTGGCGAGGTGCATGACGTTGACGTCACGTTCGCACTGGAGGGCATTGCAGGGCAGTCCTTCGGCGCCTTTCTGGGCCAGGGCGTGACGCTTGAGCTCAAAGGGCAGGCGAATGACTTTGTGGGCAAGGGCCTAAGTGGTGGCACGGTGGTGATGCAGCCCGTGGGACGGGCGGCGCACGCGAGCCATGAACACGTCATCCTCGGCAATGTGGCGCTATACGGCGCCACGGCCGGGCGACTATTTGCCGCGGGTCGTGCGGGCGAACGCTTTGCGGTGCGGAACTCCGGCGCGGTGACCGTGGTAGAAGGCATCGGCGACCATGGCTGCGAGTACATGACCGGCGGCACGGTGGTGATCCTGGGCGGTATTGGGGTCAACTTCGGTGCGGGAATGACGGGCGGTCTGGCGTGGGTGCTGGATGAGGACGGCGATGTGCTCGGGCAGCAACGGTACCATGCAGAGTTCCTGGAGGCGAAACTATTCGCCACTTGTTCCGCCGAGGAGCAGGCTGGGCTGCGCGAGTTGCTGGAGGAGCATGTACGCCTTACGGGAAGTGAGCTCACCGCAGGGATGCTGGCAGGGTGGGCAGAAGCGGCGCAGCCGTTTGTGCTGTTTGTGCCGAAGCCGCAGGCGTAGCACCAGGTTGGGGAGGTCCCCCTGTCTACGCGCTTAGGACCTTTGTTCGCCCACATGTAGCAGGATCTGCCGAATAGCTCCTGCGCCTGCTGCCGACGATAATCCCCGGGCGGGTAGGATGACGGAAGACCTGCGAACGAAGGTGGAGTGCACATGGCAAGACCCTTGATTGTGACGGGGGCGGCTGGGTTTATTGGCCGCAATGTAGTGGCGGAGTTGAATCGGCGTGGCATCGATGAGCTGATCCTGGTGGACGAGCTCGGCAAGGACGAGAAATGGCGCAATCTTGTCGGGCTGCGCTACGAAGACATCGTTTCGCCTGAGGAGTTCCTCGGATTGCTGGAGGACGGGGCGTTTGCGGAGGCGACCTCGTGCATTCACCTGGGCGCGTGCAGCGCCACCACGGAGCGCGATGCGGATTACCTGTTGCGGAACAACTACCAGTACACACGGGTGCTGTGTAACTGGGCGTTGAGCAACGGCGTGCGCTTTGTGTATGCCTCCAGCGCGGCGACGTATGGCGACGGAGCGCAGGGCTATGACGACAGCGACGACGTGACGCCGACGTTGAAGCCGTTGAATATGTATGGTTACTCGAAGCAGATGTTCGATTTATGGGCGCTGAAGCACGATCTGTTTGAGAACGGCGATGGCGGCAACATCGTCGGCCTGAAGTACTTCAACGTGTATGGGCCCTATGAGGACCACAAAGTCGACATGCGCAGCGTGGTGTCCAAGAGTTACGACCAGATCCGCGCTACAGGCGAGGTGAAGCTGTTCAAGAGTTATAAGCCGGAGTACCGCGATGGGGAGCAGATGCGGGACTTCATCTATGTGAAGGACGCAGTGGATGTGACACTTCATTTCGCCTTGCAGGATCCTGACGCACCGGGTGGCCTGCTCAACTGCGGCACGGGCGAGGCGCGAACGTGGGTGGATCTGGTGACGCCGGTATTTGCGGCGATGGGCAAGCCCGTGAACATCGAGTTCATCGAGATGCCTGAGGTGCTCCGGGGCAAGTACCAGTATTTTACAGAGAGCAAGGTAGCGAAGCTGCGGGCCGCTGGATACACCAAACCATTCACTCGGCTCGAAGATGGCGTGCGGGAGTATGTGCAGGGATACTACCTACCGCGAGAGGTTTGAGCGATGAGGCTTTGTTCGGTAGTGGCAGGCCAAGTTCTGCGACGCGCAACAGAGCATGACGGAAGGTATCGGGCGCTCTTGCAGATAGTAAGCGCCGCACCAGTCACTTCCGAGAACGGCATTTCTCGTTAAATCTCCTGTCTTGCTCCAATGCATGATCTTGAGTTCGCATTTGTTGGACGCCTATATGTCGACGATGGCGAATGCTCCGTATACGCGCGGCCGAGCTCCGTCGGGGGGACGGCAGCCAACTCGTCGGAGCCTGAGTGACCATTGCTCCGGAGAGGTACGCTGATCTGCAGTGATGGTCGTTCAGGGGGTTACATGCGCGTTCCGGCGAAGGTCATGAGCTTGATTCTCGCTACCGCGATCCAAGCCGCAGGGGCGCAAAAAGTTGGATTACAAACCACGACCGTCCCCGTCGCCGGTGGCGCGCCCATCCCGGTGATGTCTGGTATCCGACCAGCGCAAAGGCAAGTCAGCAACCGCTGGGACTGTTTCAGCAGACAGTGGCTGTCGACGGGCCAGTGCAGGGCTCCAAGCTGCGGCTCGTTGTGATCTCGCACGGCAACGGCGGGACCAAGGACGGGCACTACGATACGGCGCTGGCCCTTGCAAAAGCGGGTTTCGTTGAGGCAGCCCTGGAACACACGGGGGACAACTACCGGGATCAAAGCCGAGCTATCGATGTGCTCAACCGCCCACGCGAACTTCATCGTCTGATCGATTACATGCTGGCTGACTGGCCCGAGCATGCCGTGCTGGACAGCCAGGAGGTCGGAGCTTTCGGCTTTTCATCAGGACGCTTCACCGTGCTGGCTGCCGCGGGAGGCGATCCCGATCTCTCACTGGTTGGGGCTCACTGCATGGCACATCCAAAGTTCTACGATTGCTCCTTGCTCGCCGAGCATCAGAACACGCCTGCCGCGCCGGAGGCTGTGGTGCACGATTCCCGTATCAAGGCATTGGTGGTAGCCGCTCCGGCCCTCGGCTTCACGTTCCTTCATGGGCTTGCGGGCGTTACTCAGCCGGTACAGCTCTGGCGCGCGGATGACGACCGGGTCCTGCCCGCTCCTGAGTATGCCGATGCGGTCAGGAGTGCTCTCCCCACCCCGCCTGACTTTCATGGTGTGCCCAATGCGGACCACTTCGATTTTCTTGCGCCATGTAGTCCACAGCTGGCCAAGGTGGCTCCCCCAATCTGAACAAGCCGACCGGGATTCAATCGCGAGGCTTTCCACGAATCTTTCAACAAGGCTGTCGTGAAGTTCTCCCAGGCTCATCTTCCCTGACGCAGGTCAGCGATTCTCAGATGCCGGCTTCTTGTAGTGACCGCCCGTATCTTCCGCTAAGGGCGTTTCACAGGACCTACTCTGCTTGCGGCTGCGTTCTCAACCAAACACCCATGAGTACGAACCAAACGATCTGGCTCAGCATCACGACCGCCATGCCGTGAATGTCAAGGCGAAGATGACCTACAAGGATGAGGAGGGCCACCAAAGGAGCTGAAACCGCTCCGTAAATCGCACTTGCCATTGGTCGACCTTGCCGCAGGCATGCGATAGACCACAGACAAATGGCCAACGATCCACCGACTGAATACAGTTTGGAGAAAGCCTGGTTGATCTGAAAGAAAGAAGCAATG
>CAXTGN010000307.1:0-6325 GCA_964243455.1 uncultured Acidobacteriaceae bacterium | reverse complement strand
ACTTCCAGCTGGTTTGGACCATTAATACCTGTCCCACCACCAACCGTACCGATTCGCGTCAGGTCGGCCATCCCGGATCCTACGTCGACGTGCAGGCACCCCCGGACGGGAGCGGCTCCATCGAGTTCACGATCTTCTGGCCAGGGGCAGACCGCTGGCTGGGTCGCAACTACGAAGTAAAAGTTCTGCCCGCACCGCTGAAACAGGAGCCGGCAGCCGACCGGCCCAAGAACTGATGTGCCACGCCGAGGCCACCCTCGATAGTCCCTGCGCCCCGCCCCGCACTGAAGTGTCACGCCGAGGCCGACTACCTGTTGGCGAGCCCGGCTCCATTGTCATCCCGTAGCGAAGGGAGGGGATCTGCTTCCCTCCGGAGTGCCGTTGACTCACAGGAGCCAACAAACTCCTCCGCTTCGCTACGGCATTGCAACGGAAAGGAAGTCGCGCAGCGACCGGAGGAGCCTTCTCGCGCCTCTACTTCACCTCGGCGTCAAACACGCCCGTTTCGACGATCTCGCCGTGCTTCATCTGCACAAAGATGCGGTAGCGTCCGGGGCTGGGGAAGCCGTAGGGAAACTCGACGGTGGAGGTCAGTGGCTGGGGGGCCTGAGACGGGTTCCGCGCGTCGATCCCGCCCATCCCGGTGTCCAAAGCCGCATTGCTATCCGCCATGGCGCTCATCTCGCCCTGGCCGGCATTCGCCAGCATCATGGCGGGCATGGCGGCCGAGCCGTCCGGGTGCGTGTGGGCGAAAACCGTGCCGTCAACCTTCACAAAGGCAGCGTGGCCGGCCATGCCCAGATACGGGCGCATGTTCGTCGCCGGGCGGCCTCCCGGATCGAGCAACCGGAAGCGGAAAAGGTCTGCGGTATTGGCGGTTAGGGCGGCGGGACGGTCCCAGATCATGGTGAAGCCGTCCGGCATCTTGTAGCTGGCGCCGAGGTCGCCTTCCCTGAGTGGTGCGGGATACGCCGCCGCGTCCTCGCTGTCGGGAAAGAAGTGCGAGGCGTCGGGTGGCACGTCGAGGCTGGCTGTCAGCGTCTCGGGAAAACCGCTGCGGTGCACAATATCCCCGAAAAGGCGGTAGGTGCCCGGGGGCATGGACGGCAATGTCTCACTGAGACGGCCGGGGCCGGCAGGACCGGGATGCAGGTGATACACCGCGTCCATCTCCGGCCAGCGAATGGCATACAGATGCATCAGGTGCCCGTGATCGGGCAGCAGATCGTCGTTCGCGCGGCTGTGGCCCCGGTCATCGGGGATGCCGGAGTCGATGACCAGCAGAAGCGTGCTGCCGCGGAGCGTGGGATGCATGGTCAGCGGACGGAAGATGGCGGCGGAATAGTCGGCGGCTTCAACATTCCACCACTTGTCTCCACCCCAGACGGCGAGCCCGAGAAGGACCAGCGCCCCCACGCCGGCAATGGTGGCACGGTACTGCCGGGCGGGTGAGGGCACGCGTCCCGGGGCGAGGCGCGACTCCCGCACAGCGCCGTAGATGATGCCCGCCATTCCGATGACCAGAACCAGCCCAAGAACTCCCAGGATGATGCCCAGCGGCCGCTGCATGCGTTGCACCGTGAGCGCCATAGCCGGGACGGGGACGCTGGCCGTGGCAGGGCCGCCTGCGCCGGTGGCCTGCAATCTGACCTGCCAGGACCCGGAGGCCATCAGCCAGAGCGAGCCGGTGAAGAAGGCCGCGTCGTCGGGCGAGCGCTTCATGGCGTCGGGCGTGGGAGGGTGCTTGGAAGCCTCGCCGGTGAGAGGAACAGGAGTGACCGACAGGCTCGTGACAGCCGGACCGGAGACGCGCACGTCCACCGTGGCGACGCCAGGAATCACAGTAGGTGGACGGACGGTGACGAAAAGCTTGTAAGGTCCGCTCGTGATCTGTTCAAAGACGTCTTTGGAACCGATGTGCGCGTGGGCGGGCAGGACCGCGGCGAGCAGGGCGATAACAAGCGTGAGCAGCCGTGGCGCTTGCTCGCAGGTGCGGGTCCTCATCGCTGCACCTTGCGCATCCAGCGGCCAAAGGCGAGGCCGATCCAGGTGGAGATCGCCGCGTAAAGCGCGGCGCGGAGCAGACCGAAGGCGAGGGGCAGACCGCTATCGGGGCGGAACCATTCGCGCATGCGGTCAAACCCGTCGGGACGGGCGTTGTAGTCGAAATAAATGGTGCCGAAGAAGCGATTAGCGCTGTGCGGCGACAGCAGGAAGTCGGCAAAGGGCCACTCCACGGCGAAGAGCACCGCGGTGAAGACAAGCCCGGAGACTAAGGCGATCTGCCAGAACTTCCATTCCCGGGTGCGTTGCCAGAGCAGGTCGAGTGCCAGGGCAGGCAGGATGATCAGGGGCGGAAACTTTGCCGGTACCAGGTGCGTGACCGGGAAGTACACCGGACCGAGCTTTGGCTGCGCGGGGAAAAGCGGAAAGATCAGGATCTCCAGCAGCAGGATGGTGGTGTAGATGCCTGCCGCGGTGGTCGCGGCCCAGCGGAAGCGCGAGGCCTGCGAGATCGCCGCAAAGAGCACAGGCAGGGCAATAGCCATAGCGACATACGCTGCGGCGCGATGCAGCACGATGTCCCAGGTGTACTCCTGCAAAAAAAACATCTGGCCGCCAACGGCGAGGCCACCGAGATACAGAAAGAGCTTCTGCAGCGTGCTGAAGTTGGGCGATCCGGCCTCGTCGGCGCGGTTCATGGCGGCCAGGATCAGGAACAGCATGCCGAAGCTGACGGCGCGGATGCCGAGGATCAACAGGGTGTGGGGCGGCGAGACGATCTTCACGTCGAGGCCGTAGGCGTTGTGCCACCAGTTGTCGAACGGGGCGGAGGTGAGCATCGCCAGCCCGCCCCAACCCGCCAAAAACACGCCCAGGGGCGCCCGCAGGCCGAAGATAGAGACCGAGGCCGCGCGCAGTTCGGGGTCGCGGTTCAGCGTGGTCTGCCCGACCAGCCAAAGGCCCACAACGCCGGCCAGCACGCCGCATAGATAGATCATCATGTGGGCCGGCGTCCAGAAGCTGTCGCGGCCGATGGAGCGGTGCCAGGCGACGTCCCAGGAGCCTCCAATCGTGGCGGAGGTGATGGCGGCGACGCCGGTCCAGATGTACCAGGGGACGTCGAAACCCATCGCAGAGGGGCGAGCGGTGGACATAAAAGTGGCGTCCTTAAGCGCCTTATTCAGGGTAAAGCGACCTTCTGCGCGACATGGGTGACAAATGTGTAAGAAGTGCACTTATAACCAGCACTTCGCGCATCCTGCAACGTCCGAACGGCTACACCTGGAAGCAGTCTGCGCTAGCACCTGCGCAGGTACGTGTGACGCCAGCCCACGGGTCCATACGCAGTTCGGGGCACCTGCGTTCCTCGCTGTCGACTTTCCGGTCAGGTTACCCATCGGTCAACCTAGACCTGTTGGAGGAGAACAGCTTGCGGTTGGTTCGATTGGGAGTTGGATTGGCAGGGTACCAGGCGGGCGGTGGGCTGGATATCAGCCAGGGCCGATGGAGCGACTGGCGCGCGATCGACGTGACAGGCGGGCAGCTTCTGACGATTTCGACCGGTCTTACGGTGAGGTTCTAGATGCGTACAGAGACACTCTGGCAGGGTGAACGGAGGGCGGCCCGCCTGCACTGGTGGCGGCAGGTGGTGGATCGGCCCACGACGACGAATGTCGAGGACTCGTTCGACGAGATACTGCGTCGTCGCTTCGTGTTCACCTTTGAGTTGGAATCGCCGGCGGGTGCGGAGGGGCAGCTTGGAGCGGCGTAGACGGGATGCCCGTGACAAGGGCACCCCGCGTAGCCACTAAGCGGCGGCGATGCGTTGCGCTAGGTCGTTCTGTTCTGTTTTGGACTCTGTCCCGATCGTGAAGGCGTCCAGAACGCCGCTGCTGAGGGCGTAGCGGACGGCTTCGGTGGGCTTCTTGCGCAGATCGCCCTGGCCCATAATCTTCATGCCGACGATGCCTTTGCCTCCGGCGCGCATCGTCTTGATGACGTCGATCACGGTGCCGGGGTCGGCGTCCATGTAGGAGCCCAGGGGATTGAGGCGAACGAGGTCGATATCGACCCAGGGCTCAGCCGCGGCAGCCTTCAGGGCCTGTAGCGAGTGGCAGGAGACGCCGTGCGCCCGGATGACGCCCTTCCTCTTGGCTTCCGAGAGCACGTCCATGGCGCCGCGGTAGCGCGTGTTCCAGTCGCCTTCCGTGACGCAGTGGATCAGGACGATATCGATCATATCGACGCCGAGCTCGCGGCGGAAGCGGTCGAGATCGCGTTGTACGCCGGCAGGATCGCGGGTATCGGTCTTGGTCATGACGACGACCTTGTCGCGCGGCAGCTGCTTGACCGCGGCGGCGACATAGGGATGGCTGCCGTAGCTGTCGGCTGTATCGAAGAAGCGCAAACCGTTCTCGTGATAGCCGTTGAGCAGGAGCTGCGTAAACGGCGCGTCACCCAGACGGGTCTGGTTTGATCCGCCGCCGCCGCCGATGGTGCCGGTGCCCATGGCGAGGCGGCTGGTACGGATGCCGGTCTTGCCGAGAACGACCTCGTCGCCTGCGCTGTGATTGTCCGGGAGTTTGCCGAGCGTGCCAATCCCCTCAAGCGCTGCGGCGCGTGCCAGGGCAGAGCCGGAGAGCAGAGCGGCGGAGAGGGTGCGGGTCGTGCGGCGAAGAAAGTCTCTTCTGAGCATCGGAGCGGTCTCCCTTGTGTGGAAAAGCGTACGCCTTTCAGGAAGAACTTGCGAGTAGGTGGTGGAAGGCTGGTTCTTGACCCAGGAGCCGTATGAACGTCACCTTCTCGCAACCAATGCGTCCACTCGAAGTATCTACTGAAGGCTCTCCTCTGGCGCTGTAGTAACATCTCTACATCAAGCTTGCCTTAGGGTGCCAGCCATGGCGATCACCACTCTTTCCAGTCGGCAGTTCAATCAGGAAACCAGCCGGGCCAAGAAGGCCTCTTCGCATGGGCCGGTGTTTATTACGGACCGGGGTAAGCCTGCCCATGTGCTGCTCAGCATCGAGGAGTACCAGCGCCTCTCCGGACAGCGTAGAAGCATTGTGGATTCTCTATCCATGTCAGGGCTCTCGGAGATCGATCTCGATCCACCCAAGCTGGAGCTTTCTGTGCGGCCAGCGGACCTTTCCTGATGTTCCTGCTCGATACCAACGTCGTTTCCGAGTTGCGCAAGGCCGGCGACCGCAAAGCGGACGCAAACGTCGTTGCCTGGCTGTCCGGCGTGGAGGCTGCAACCCTGTACCTTTCCGTCATCACGCTGATGGAGATTGAGCTTGGCGTTCTTCGGATTGAGCGGCGCGATGCCCCCCAAGGAACTCGGCTTCGGGCCTGGATGACGCATCATGTTCTGCCTGAGTTTCTCGATCGAACCCTGTCTGTTGATGCTGCGGTGGCGCTTCGCTCTGCGCCCCTGCATGTGCAGGACCCGCGCTCTGAACGAGATGCCCTGATCGCAGCGACGGCCCTGGTGCATGGCATGACAGTTGTGACCCGGAACACTGCGGATTTTGAGGCTACCGGCGTGCCGTTCCTGAACCCTTGGGATGGTCGTTGACCGTATTGGCTCAATCTGGCCCAGGCCATGCTTAATCTTTGGGAAGCCTTTGCCCTACCGGCTCGGCACGCAACAGAGCTGGCCTTAGCACCTTATAAGCAGCCGTGGTCGCGCAGGGTGGCGAGGGCGGCGTTGTGGCCGGCCATGCCGTGGACGGCTCTGCCAGGGGGCGTGGAGGCGCTGCAGAGGTAGAGGTGGGGATTGGAGGTGCGATAGGTGCGGAGGGTGGGCCTGGCGAGCATGCCGGAGAGCGTCATGGAGCCGCCGGAGACGTCGCCGCCGAGCAGGTTTGGGTTCCATCCCGCGAGGTCTTCGGAGTTCCATGTGCGGCGCGCGAGAACGACGTCGCGGAAGCCTGGAGCGAAGCGCTCGATCTGGTCCTCGATGGCCTCGGTGCGATCCGCCGTGGAGCCGACGGGGACGTGGCAATAGACCCAGGCGGTGTGCTTGCCCGCGGGGGCGCGGGAAGGATCGAAGAGGCTGGGCTGTACGAGCAGAAGGAAGGGTTTGTCGTCGGCGGGGGGAGGTAGGCGGCCGACGAAGGCGTCGTGCTCGGAGCGGGTCATCTCCGCAAGGGAGCCGCCAACGTGGACCGTGCCGGCGCGCTTGCAGGCGGGGGCCTTCCAGGGAATCGGCTCGGAGAGGGCGTAGTCGATCTTGAAGATGCCGGGACCCCGCCTGAAGTGGGCGAGGCGGGTGCGGAAGGCGGGCGAGAGCGCGTCCCCGGCGATCTCCCTGAGGCTTTGG
>CAXTGN010000306.1:0-6345 GCA_964243455.1 uncultured Acidobacteriaceae bacterium | reverse complement strand
CCCATGCCCCAGTCCTTGTAGTAAATCGAAGTTCCATCCTTCACCGTGATCGTGCTCATCGTGTTCTCCTTTGTGGTATTTCGGTTTGTGTTGACATCATTCGGGACAGAAGAGCGTCCGAATCTCATTGGTTGAAGATTCTGCAGAGGAGACGCTGCGCTGAATCAAGCTCCTCTGCCGAGACCGTATGTGCCCGGCCGGGAATTCTTTTAACTTCCACATTTCCTTCCATTGCTCGAAGTTGGGCTGCAGTTTCTTCAACGCGTGACCAAGGCACGAAGCTGTCCGGATCCCCCGAACTCAGGAGTACGGGCGTGCTCTGTAACGACCCTTCATGAAACAGGTCGCTCCCTATCGGGCCAAGCAAGCCTCCCGTAAACACCACGAGCCCACCATAGCGATTGGGATTGCGCGCTACGAACTCGGTAGCCAGAAAAGCTCCTTGAGAGAAACCGACCAGGACGATACGCTCCAAGGGAATACAGCATTCCGTGCACGTGATGATCAATTCTCGAACTCGCTTCATTGCAGAACTAAGCCACGGCTCGTTTGCCGCAATCGGGGAGAAAAACCCGTGGGGGAACCACGTCCTGTTCGCGGCTTGCGGAGCTAACAGCGCCAAACCCCGCAAACAAATTTCCTGGCCGATTGTAAGCATTTCAGCTGCAGTTCCTCCACGTGCGTGTAAGAGTATTACTGCGCCTGCAGCTTCTCGAAGTCCTGTGCCGCCGGTTACGACGCCTCCATTAAGATGGGGGTCTCTGTTTTCTTCTGAAGTCATATCTCCTTTACGTCTGGCAAAGCTGGGATTGGTTCCTTGATAAATTGTGAACTCCGGAGAGCATTCGAGAATGCTCGTGGCAGCCGTTAGATGAAGGTGCATGGGCGCTACCTCGCCAGCGAGCCCCCGGCTACTCTGGTACTGTGTCGTCCTAGGTTTCTCTGAAGAAAGCCAGAAGGTCGGTATTGATCAGGTCAGGATGTGTCTCGGCCATACCATGTGAAAGACCCTTATAGGTCTTTAGTCTTGCGTTCTTTACAATCTTCGCTGTGCGCGCACCCGTGAAGTGAAATGGAACCCCCTCATCGTCTTCGCTGTGCATCACTAGCGTCGGAACATCAATTGTTTTGAGGTCTTCCGTTAGGTCTGGTTCGGAGAATGCCTTGACGCAATCGTAATGAGCTTTTAGGCTGCCCATCATGCCTTCGAGCCAGTACTTATCCTGAATGGCTTGGCTTACTTCGGCACCCGGCCGGTCGTAGTTATAGAACGTCAGAGTAGAGTCGCGGTACGCTTGCGAACGGTTCTTCAGCAGTGCCGCACGGATGCCATCGAAAGTTTCCATCGGCCAGCCGTCTGGATTGGATTCACTCTTGAGCATCCCAGGGGTGACAGACGCAAGAAAGACGATCTTTGCAACCCGTGTTGAACCATGCCGCCCTATGTAGCGCGCGACTTCACCTCCGCCTGTAGAGTGGCCGACGAGAATCACCTCCTTGAGGTCTAGGGTATCGAGAACCGCCGCCAGGTCGTCCGCGTACGTGTCGATATCGTTGCCATGCCAAGTCTGCTCAGATCGCCCATGACCTCTTCGATCAAAGGCAATCGTTCGGAAGCCCTCGTGCGCGAAGAAGTACATCTGTGGATCCCATTCATCTGCGCTCGCTGGCCATGCATGTGAGAAAACGATAGGCTGACCAGTACCCCAATCCCTGTAAAAAAGCCTAGTTCCGCCAGATCCAACGAGTTTGCTCATAACGCCCCTTTTTGTCACAACGGTAGCAAAGGCTCTATCTCCTTGCCATAAGCAGAAGCTCGCATTTATTCTGCGGAGCCTCGATCGGTGACAATTCATCCTGCCGGATCACTCGCGGCTTAGATAGCTCATAAGGGGTGTCTTTCCTTTGACCCCTTCGGGTGATCCCGACAATCTGCACCAATTCCAGGGTCAGTTGGGGCGCGTAGCGCACGGTGCTTGCTCAGATTGTGCACCGTGGTCTTTCCAACTCGGCATCCCGATTTAGCTGTGGGGCGCACACCCGAAAGGGTGTCGTGACGATGGTCGAGAACACGCATACTTCTCCAAGCAGCTATTCCACCATGTTGCGGAAGCTGCCATCGAGCTCGCAGGTCCATAACTTTCAAGGAGATCCTATGTACCGTGATTTGTTTCATCACTTATTCAATGCCGGAATCGGCCTCGCGTTTGCACTTCCGGTTGTTCCCCTCGTAGCGCAGAGGTCAACAAATTCTGTCAAAAATATAGTGCTTGTACATGGTGCGTTCGCCGACGGAACGAGCTGGGCCAAGGTGATTCCTCTTTTGGAGGAGAAGGGCTACCACGTAGTGGCGGTGCAGAACCCATTGACATCCCTTGCGGACGATGTCGCTGCAACAAAGCGTATCGTTGCCCTTCAGGACGGTCCTGTCATCCTGGTCGGACACTCCTGGGGAGGAGCGGTCATAACCCAGGCTGGAGATGATCCGAAAGTAGCTGGCCTCGTTTACGTTGCTGCTTACGCGCCAGATGAAGGACAATCCGCAAATGACGCGAGTGGGGCGTTTGGCGTGACCGAAGGTCAGAAGCAGATCAAGGTGGATTCTTCTAAGTTCGCTTACCTGAGTGAGATGGGGATATTCGAAGATTTCGCGCAGGGGCTCCCAATGGAGGAACGCAAGCTGGTCGCGGCAGTACAAGGCCAGAGCTATGGGCCAATGTTCTCTGAAAAGCTCACCGTAGCTGCATGGAAATCCAAACCCTCTTGGGTCATCGTTTCCGCAAATGACCGAATGCTTCCTCCCGCCATGGAGAATGCGAACATCGACAAGCTGAAAGCACATGGAACGACTCTTCCGACCTGTCACGTTGCCATGCTGGAAGATCCGAAGGGTGTGGCCAACGTCATAGCCGATGCCGCACAGAAGGCCCTGTCGAAATAGCCAGGATCATGACAACGAAACAGCGTGCCTCGGAAAGGAACCTGTGGAAGATCAAGTAGCAAAGAGCACTCAATTACCTTCTTCAATCCAGAATATCGTTCTCGTTCATGGAGCATTTACGGATGGCTCCTCCTGGGCGAAGATCATCCCCCTCTTGCAGGCCAAGGGCTACAACGTCGTAGCAGTACAGAATTCAATGACCTCGCTTGCTGATGAAATATCTGCCACGAAGCGAATCATCGCTCTTCAGGATGGGCCGGTTTTATTAGTCGCCCATTCATGGGGTGGGGTCGTCATTACGGAGGCCGGCGATGATCCGAAAGTCGCAGGTCTCGTTTACCTGACGGCATACTCCCCGGAGGCGGGTGAGTCCGCAAACGATGCCAGCGCTTCCTACGGCTGGACTGAAGGGCAAAAACAAATCCGTGTCGATAGCAACAAGTTTGCTTATGTCACCCGGGAGGGCATGCTCGACAACATCGCGGAAGGTCTCCCGATGGCCGAACGAACGCTTGCACTCGCCGTACAGGGGCAGAGCTACGGCCCTATGTTCGATGAGAAGATCACGGTCGCTGCATGGAAGGGAAAACCAACTTGGGCGGTAATCTCAAACAAGGACCGCATGCTGATGCCGACCATGGAAGCCGATATGGCCAAGCGGATGAATGCAAAGACTACGACAGTGGAAACTTGTCACATGGTGATTCTCGAAGCACCTGAGGCAGTCGTCGCGGTCATTACTGAAGCTGCGCAGCAGGCGCTTCGCCCTGACAGAAGAACAACTTCCGAACCTGAGGTGTAAATGGAAACTCTAAACTCTCATGGTGCAGCTCACCCCGTGGTGTTTGATCCTGCATCTTTTCTCATGGTACCGCCCAAACGGTTTGAGGACTTGCGAAAAGGCGATGTGTTTCGTGCGCCTAGTCGTACTCTCACTGACGCCCATGCTTCGGCCTTCCAAACGGTTTCTGCCGACAACCACCCGGTGCACTACGATGCCGTTTGGGCCGCCCGTCACGGGCACTCGGCTCCTGTGGTGCATGGTCTCCAAGTGCTGGCGTTCACTGCGCCAGGAGCGACCCTCTTCCCGCACTACATCGGGGAGGTATTTATTGCGTTTACAGAGCTGTCATGCAAGTTCCTGAAAGAGGTTCATTCAGGAGATACGCTGTACTCGGCATTAGAGATCATAGATCTTGCCAAAGATGGAGCGAACGGGCTCGTGACGACGAGTGTAACCGTTCACAACCAGCGGGGCGAACTGGTGCTATCTGGAGATCACAAGTACCTCCTGAAGACCGATACTCACGTTCCTTAGGTCGTGATCATAACCACTGCAAAGACGTGATGGGTACGCCGTCTGGATCAAGTAGCTGAAAGAGGCGTGCCCCCCACGACACTGTTTGCGGTACAGGTGAGTTTAGCGAGGTCTGAAGTCTTGCTTCCTCAATGTCGTTAACTTCAACTACGATGTGAATTCTCCTCGACGGAGTTGAGCTCCAGCGGCTCGGGCTCCCGAGAGTTATCGAGGATCTCGAGCCTTAGACCTCCGCCGAGGTCATACCGACGCCCACGACCGCGGGGACGGTCCCACTCTGCGACCAAGACGAAATGTAGCGCCTCACCGTAAAATGTCGTAACCTTCTCAAATTGATCTGTGGCCAAGGCAATATAACTCACGATGTGGTCACCTTGGGAAGCGATATGTCCGAACCAGAAATTAAGAGAGTTGGTCGAACCTCTTCCATAATGAGGCGTAGGCTTTCCTTCCGCGACTCACGCTCATCGGACGCATCGTAGGACACCACCAGCCGCCAGGTAGCGAACATCGATGGACTCGTCAGGCTTGGCTGGATCGATCTAAAGTAAGTCGCCAAGTCCCAAATGCATATAGAGCGGAAGGAGAAACTCCCGCCAACATCGCCCCATGATGCCGTTCGTGGCACGCTCGAAAGCTTCTTTGTCGGTGCGCGCGACGTAGACGTCACGCACAATGCACCAGAGGTTTCGGTTCGGAGTCCGTCCGCTTCGCTTGGCCCCCTCTACAACGGTCTGCCAGTGTTGTGCCGTGATGGATGCGTCTGGACTGATGCTGAAGCTGATTGGAAGATGTCCTTTCCCCTGCGAGTTTGTGATTCTCAGATCCTGCAGTGAGACCGGCTATATAGCGATGGGTGGATGCGGCCGCTGGAAGGGCAGGAGATGAAAGCCTGTGCCTGGGACCGGAGGCTGCGGGATGCCGGTCGACCAGAGCTCGCCGACGAAGTCACGGGGACCGTCTTCCCACAATGAAGCCATAATGTCGAGTGCCTCGAATGTCATTCGCCTGTTCCGCCCTCCCTTCGTATTCAGGCCGAAGAGTTGGTGATCTGTCGGCAGCGCACTGATACCGACCCCAAGCTGATATCTTCCTTCGGCCATGTGATCGAGGTAGGAGACTCGGTGCGCAAGCTCGACAGGGTGGTGGTAAGGAAGCAGATGTCCTAAAGGACCGAGTACCATTTGTCGCGTAAGCGGCAGTGCTTGGGCGATGAGCAGGTCTGGAGCGGGGCAGGGCTCCCACACTGAACTGAAGTGCTTGCCTACCAAGCTTGATCGAACCCCAGTGCATCGAGGCGCTGTAGCTCTTCAAGATCCCAGGCCTGGCCGTCGCGAATACTCCGCTCAGGTGGATGCGAGGGCATAAGCAGTGCGCCAAACTTAATTCTGGCACCATTAGGATTTACGTCTAGGAGAAGGCTGGCTGGGGCAACTTTGTCTCAAGGTACTTCCTAAAATGCAGCATCAGCGCACCCCACATCGTGTTGCACACGGTGTTCTTGTCATCCTCTTCGTCTAGACCGCCATGATCAAGTTCCAGAGAAGTTCCTCGATCATTGGTGTCGGTCAGGCGGAAAGATACGAAGGTGCCGGTGGACGCGCCGGGGCCCCCCAGGCATTCCAGTTGACGATGTCCGTTGCGGTACCATCGCCAACGATCTTCCAATGGAATGGGCCCTCTTTGTCTGAGAAGTGAAGGATCACTTCATCCTTTTTCCGTCTTAGGTTTCCACGTTGGGCGTGTACCAGCCCTCGAGACCCTTGGGCGTGATTAGGGCCTCGAGGATCTTCTGCTTCGGTGCGTCGATCCTGATGCTGTGTGAATTGGATGCCGTGTGCCGTGTCCTTTCGTTAGTTATTGGTGACTCGTGACCAGATGTTTAGAGAGTCCGAAACGCCCAGAAGCGTCGGCAACGGTCTCTTCAGGTAATGGAGGTGTGTTCTGCCACCGCGGGAAGAGCTCGCGATCGAGTTCAATGTCTAGAAGATCGAGGGCACGATCGAGTGTCTGGTCGATGATCTGGCTTATCGACTCGGGACGGTGATAGAAGGCGGGTACGGGAGGCATGATGATTCCGCCTGCG
>CAXTGN010000305.1:4582-6367 GCA_964243455.1 uncultured Acidobacteriaceae bacterium | reverse complement strand
GGCACAACAGCGGTTCCGAGCTCCTGCAATATGTCGCTCATCCTTTGCCTTTCTTGACGCGCCTCGCCTCAAGCGCCCTTTGCAGAACGTAAGTAAACAGGGCGGCAAGCAGCAGGCACCAGACCACGACGAACGCGTTGAGGTACCGTGTGCCGTGCAGCTGTTCTACCCCAAAGATGCCCAAGATCCCAAGGAACGGAATCAGCGGCGCAACGAACATTGGGCGGCTTCGACGGCTGCGCATGGTGTATGCATTTTACGGCGAAAGGTCTACAGATACTTGCCGGCAGTGGCCAGTCGGCGACCCTTCGCCCTTGCACGCAGGTTTGCGTACAGAAGCACAAAGCCGGCTGCAAACAGGGCGCATAGCAGAGCGACGACAATAGCGACAAAGAACAGGCTCATCCGACAGCTGAGCAGCATCACTCCACCGATCGGCAGGGCCGCCAGTACGAGAAATCCATGCCATCCCCTACGCTGCAATGGAATGGCGTTTGCGAATGTTCATGAGCCCTCCTTACCCACAGGGATTGGATGAGGCAGGAAGCTATTCATATCACGTGCTTCGGTTCCGGTTTTGCGCGCATGCATGCCTTCGGCAGGCGTCCATTGCATGTCCTGCAACGATGCCTTCATCGCCTCGATGCCCCGCATCACGTGCTCTTCGGTACCGATTGTGATGCGGACGTAGCCTTCGCAGCCTGGGTCAGAGGAGCGGTCCCGCAGCAATACGCCGCAGCCTCGCATGGCGGCGCAAAACTCCTTGTGCCGCGGACCGATATCCATCAGAACGAAGTTCGCGGCGCTGGGCCACGTGCGTACACCGAGCTGGTGCAAGACTTCCTGCACGCGCTCCCGACCCGCGTGAACCTGTGTCGTGTACCAGTCGATGTAGTCCGTATCCCCCAGGGCGTCAGGAAGCACGGCAAGGGCGACGCCGTTCACGTTGTAGGGCGAACTCACTTTGCGGAGAAACCCGATCAGCCGTGAGTCGCCTGCGAGCATGCCGATCCGCAGGCTTGCCAGCCCATATGCCTTAGAAAAGGTGCGTGCCACGATCAGATTCGGTACGCTCGCGACGTCGCCCAGCACGGAATCGCCGAAGAAGTGAAAATAGGCTTCGTCGACCATAAGAACCGCCTGCGGCGCGGCATGCGCGATCGCGAGCAGATGCTCCCGGTTCACCACGCTACCCGTCGGATTGTTGGGCGAAGCTACAATGATCAGCCTGGTGCGTGGCGTGATGGCGGCGAGAAAACGCTCAAATGGAAAGCTGAGGGAATCGTCCGTCTGCACACGCACCAGCTGCGAGGTCATCATGCTGATCGACACGTCGTACATGAAGAAGGTCGGCGTACAAATCAGGGCCTCGTCGCCCTCATCCAGGAAGGCGCACGCCATCAGGTGAATGGCCTCGTCCACCCCGTTGGTGAGCAGTACCTGATCGCTCCGGAGGCCGAGATGCTGGGCAACGACGCGCTCCACCGGCTCGCGTTCTGGATAGACCGTCAGCCCTTCGGCCGTGAGCTCGCGAAGTCTGGACAGAACACGCGGGCTTGGCGCAAGCGTGTTCTCGTTGAAGTCGAGCCGCAGGGCATGACGACTTGCGAGCGGCGGGTGGTACTCGGGCATCGTGAGCACACGCGCACGCGGCTGCGGCAGCGTTGTGGATTGCTCCCTGGCTTCACCGGCCTGCAGTACGGAATTCATTAACACCTCCATCGGTATCGGCCCGGCAAGGCACGCAGATTGCCTGCGCCATGTCAGCGAAACAAGCCATCAACG
>CAXTGN010000305.1:0-4572 GCA_964243455.1 uncultured Acidobacteriaceae bacterium | reverse complement strand
TCATCCTCCATTTCCTGCAGTGGACGCAGACTAACGCATGCGAACGCGCACGCTTTCAGCATGCCCCATCAGGCCCTCGGCATTTGCGAGCGCAATCGTGTGCGGTCCGACCTCGCGCAGGGCGTCCCTGGTGTATTGCTGCACGGTAATCACCTTGACGAAGTCCAGCACACTCAGGCCTCCGCGAACGCGCCCACTTCGGCCCGTAGGCAGTACGTGGTTGGGCCCGGAGATATAGTCGCCCATGGACTGCGGCGTGTGATGGCCGATAAAGACCGACCCAGCGTTCTTGACCCAGCGCAGATCGCTACCCGCGTCCACCGTCAGGTGTTCCGGGGCGAGACGGTTGGTGAGCTCGCGCGCTTCTTCCACAGAGGCAGTGATAAAGGCGTAGCCCTGAGCCGCCATGGATTGCTGCGCGATCTCGTTGCCTTGCGCCTGCCGCTTCGCCTCGAGCGCAACCTCCTGCGCGAGATCGGCGTTGCTCGTGATGAGAACTGCCAACGCCTCGGGGTCGTGCTCGGCCTGGGCAACCAGGTCGGCAGCAATGCCCGTCGCGTCTCCACGGTCGCTGGTGACCACGATTTCCGTCGGGCCGGCGGGCATATCGATGCCGGTTTCAAACGACACGGCCACCTTGGCCGCGGTGACATACAGGTTTCCCGGACCGACGATCTTGGCTACGGCCGCAATCGTCTCTGTCCCGTACGCCATAGCAGCCACGGCCTGCGCTCCACCGATGCGGTAGAACTCGGTGATGCCTGCAAGATACCCGGCAGCGAGCGTTTCGCGGGCCGGTTTGGGAGAGCACACGACGATGCGTTCCACACCCGCGACCTGCGCCGGAGTCGAGGTCATCAGCAGAGTGGAGGGGAGGGGATAACGCCCGCCTGGCACATAGCAGCCTACCGAGTCCAGAGGCCGCACGATCTGACCAACCTCCATGCCTTCCTGCGGACGGAAGCTCCAGGCACGCGGCATCTGCTTCTCGGCAAAGGCACGAATATTGGCCTGAGCCAGGCGCATGGCCGCGCGCAACTCCTCGGATGTCTCCATCCAGGCCGCTTCCATCTCCTCGCGGCTGACCAGCAGGGGCGCGTCCGTCGTCAAACCGTCAAAGCGCCCGGCGTACTCCCGAACCGTATCGTCGCCACCGTGGCGCACATCCGCAAGGATGGTACGCACCGTGGCGTCGACCTTGGCGGTGTTCACGGCGCCACGCTGTTCGATTTGCTTGATGGCACTCTCGGCCGCGCCGGCCTGTTCGCCAGATGTCCTCAGGATCTTCATGGTTCCCTTTTGCTTGGTCAAAGCGTCAGCGGCGGTTCAGGTGCTTTGGATACGGTATGGCGTCGCGTTGCTGTCCCTGTTGCACCTGGCCCGTAGCCCCGACCCGCATATGGCGGCGCTCCAGGCGTGAACCCGTGACCACGGCACGTTTCGCCGCCTCAGGGCTGGCCGGATAGACCCGCTTGTCGTTCGTCGGATCGACGATCACCGGAATCTTCATACCGGGCGTGATCGTCTGGCCTGCCGGGAGACGGGTGCGCAGGGACACCTCCCGAGCGTTCTTTGTGCCGGGATCCTGTATGCGCATGACGACCTTCTTCATGTCGGCATACTTCATCAGGCCGCCCAGAGAAATGGCCGACACAATGGTTGCATACAGCACAACGCCGTCCTTTTCCGCTCGCTGCTGACGACGCTTCTGCAGCAGATACATAACGAGCGAATTGATGGCCAGTCCCAGGACAACGACGGCCAGCACAATCCAAAAGATCTTCATCGGAGTCATTGCTTCTCCCCTACGACCTCAACTTACAAAACCACTTTGCTCAGCGGATATTCAACGATGCCCGTGCCGCCGGCTGCCTTGAGCCTGGGGATGACCTCCCGGACGACACTCTGGTCGAGGATCGTATTGACAGCCATCCAGTTCTCGTCGCGCAAATGGTTCACGGTGGGCGAGTTCAGGGCCGGCAGGACGCCCAGAACCTCATCCAGTGAGGCTTTGGGAACGTTGAGCATCAAGCCGACCTGCGTCTGCGCTGCCATGGCACCCTTCAACATCAAGCTCAATGTCTCGATCTTTTCGCGCTTCCATGTGTCCGACCATGCACCCTTGTTGGCGATCAGCTGTGTCTCGCTTTCCATCAGGGTTTCTATGATGCGCAACCGATTGGCGCGCAGGCTGCTGCCGGTCTCCGTTACTTCGACGATGGCGTCGGCGAGCATGGGCGGCTTGACCTCGGTGGCGCCCCAGGAGAACTCGACTTTGACGGGGATGTTGCGATCGGCGAAGTAGCGTTTGGAGTACTCGACGAGCTCGGTGGCGATGATCTTGCCGGCCAGGTCTTCGGGCCGGTTGTAGAGCGAGTCCTCAGGAACAGCCAGGACCCACTTCACAGGAACCCGGCTTTGCTTGGAGTATGTCAGCGAGGTCACCCGCTCCACGTCACTCTCGTTTTCCAGTACCCAGTCATTGCCGGTCAGACCCGCGTCGAGTGCGCCGTGCTCCACGTAGCGGGCCATCTCCTGAGCACGCACCAGCATGCATTCAATCTCTGCGTCGTTGATGGATGGGAAGTAGCTGCGGCCACTCGCATAGATGTTCCAGCCCGCCTGCGCAAATAAGGCAACGGTCGCGTCCTGCAGGCTGCCTTTCGGGATGCCGAGTTTAAGCTTGTTGGCCATGGTTACGCGCCGGCCTCCGTCGCAAGCGATTTGGTGAAGCAGCTCACAGTGCCCTCGTGGCAGACCAGGCCGTCGCCTTCCACTTCCACACGAAACAGCAGGGCATCGTTGTCGCAGTCGGTTGCCGCGCTCACAACGCGCAAACGGTTGCCGCTGGTCTCGCCTTTCATCCACAGCTTGCCGCGTGTGCGGCTCCAGAAGGTGACAAAGCCCGTTTCCCGGGTTTTTGCCCAGCTTTCTTTATTCAGAAAGCCCAGCATCAGCACCTCCGCGGTGTGCGCGTCCTGCACAATGCCAGCTACCATGCCGCCTGCTTTGGCGAAGTCGATCGCGACCGACTCTTCTATCTGCGTCATACCCTCTCCGAAAAACCTTGCTCGCCGGCGCTTGCGCAGCAAAAAGCCCGCTCGCGGTGTTCGCGTCGGCGGGCCGTTGATCCTATGATGCGTCTACGCTAAAGTTCCGCACCGGAGGCAGCCGCCAACACGCGATGTGCGTGGTGGTGATGCTCCGGATGGTGGTGCGACTGCATCATCTTTGGCTACGGTATGCCGGGGCGGTTGGAAAGTCAACGCGTGCAGGATGTC
The DNA here is from genome assembly GCA_964243455.1 of uncultured Acidobacteriaceae bacterium. GTDB lineage: Bacteria > Acidobacteriota > Terriglobia > Terriglobales > Acidobacteriaceae > Granulicella. The sequence goes on along the minus strand of CAXTGN010000305.1, from coordinate 1,291 downwards.
GTCCCGATCAACTCGGTAACGGGCGACGACCACGTGGTGAAAGTTGCGCGCTAGGTCATTGCTGGCGTTAGAAATAGCACGGATGCTAGACGACCTATCCCCCTCGGGAGGCATCTCCCTGAGCACGGCAACTGGCCGGAGAGAGATCAGAAGATGTCAGACTACCGCGTAACGGCTGGGCAGGCCCAGGAAGATCAGTTCACCGCTTCCATCGAGCAATATACGTCGCAGCTCCCCTCAAGCGCCTACCTTGGCCTGGCAATCGCTTCCATCCTGGGCTCGGTTTCCTTTCAGCTTGCTGGAAAGAAGCATGAGGCACTCTTTGTTGGCCAGTGGGTTGCACCATTCCTTTTGCTGGGGATCTATAACAAGATGGTGAAGCAACACGGTTCTGACGCACAAACGCGCTCGTAAGCCGATGGTGTAAATGCCCGGTCGACTATTTTCGTCGGCCGGGAATGTTCGGTGCATCCCTCACGTCCTGACTGACTCGCGCCACTTGATGTTGCAACCCAGGGAACCGCGCTGGTTGGGGTCTGGCCTCTTACCCGCAATGACAGCATCAAGCGCGGCCCGCAGGTCTTTGCCGGTGACGAACTCGTCATTCCCGAAGTCTCCTCGTCGAGGGCGGCTTCCGTCGAGCTGGCCGCGATAGACCAGCCGCATCTCGCCATCGAATAGAAAGAAGTCAGGTGTGCACGCCGCACCGTAGCTGCGGGCGACCTCCTGGGTGTCATCCAACAGGTAGGGAAAGGTCCAGCCGAGACGCCGGGCCTGTTCGCGCATACCATCCGGACCATCTTCTGGATAAGTAGCGATGTCGTTGGACTGGATGGCCGCTATGGCAATTGGACCCTCGCCGTCGTTCCCGCAGTAGTCCCGTCCAAGACGGCCAAGTTCCTCCTCCACGTGCTTGACGTAAGGGCAGTGCACGCACACAAACATCACCAAGAGTCCATGTTTTCGCTGCAGACCGCCGTGCGTGGCGGTGTTGACGGCGTCGCTTGCGCCATCGCCCCAGCTCAGCGCAAACACATCGTCGCGGCCCATGGCACGCCCGCTGAGGACGTCGATCAGTTCAAAGGCGGGTGCGGGCGTCCCGAGCTGTACCATCGTTGATTCCGTACGGGCCATATTTTCTCCGTTTCTGATCATAAGGTCTCCCGGCGGCGGCACCTGCTCGGTATGCTGCCTTCATGCCGGTGAGTCGACCTGCGCGGATCCTGCCCGAGGCCGGCCAAGTTCGGCGAACGGCCGCGTCCCGGCTCGGCGAACATGGCCGGCCAATCTG
>CAXTGN010000304.1:0-6389 GCA_964243455.1 uncultured Acidobacteriaceae bacterium | reverse complement strand
CGGACGATGTTCATGGTAGGTCTTGTCCTATCACTGCTGGCTGCTTTGCTCATGAGGCTGGAACTCCCAAAGAGTTCTCCGGTGGAGCACATGAAGTACCGCCAACTGCTTCGATCTTTGGGAAGCCTATGGTTTGAAGAGCCGAGACTGAGGAGAGCGGCGCTGACCCAAGCAGCGATCTTTGCGTCATTCTCAACTTCTTGGACGCTTCTGGCTGTGCAGCTTGAGCAGCCCGCTTTTCATCTCGGCGCGCAGGCGGCGGGGTCTTTCGGCATCATTGGAGCCGTCGGCGTCCTCGCTGCTCCGATAGCCGGGAAATCGGCAGACCGACGAGGACCCGGCATCGTTATTGCTGCCGGCGCAGCGTTGACACTCGTTTCCTGGATCGTGTTTGGCTTATGTATCTCAATCTGGGGTTTGGTCGTAGGAGTTGTGATCCTAGACCTTGGAGTGCAAGCAGCTCTCGTTTCAAATCAACATCTGATTTACGCTCTACGCCCTGAAGGAAGAAACCGTCTTAACACCGTTTTCATGAGCACGATGTTCACCGGGGGCGCATTAGGCTCCGCTGGGGCGACCGCAGCTTGGCACTACGGCGGATGGCGGACAGTGTGTATCTATGGAGCCGCCCTCGCCTGCGTTGCATTAGCTCTCGATGCCCGAGGACGGCGAAAACTTGTCTCATAGTCCACCTGATTTGCGAACGCGGCGCCGATGCGGATCTAGCCGCTCCGCAGTAGGGGTGATTGATGCAGGGCCATCATGATTGCGCAGACTACATTCTGCGGGTTTCACAAGTAAAGCCTGTCCTACAGGGCAAATGGAGCTTCGACGAGTTCAGCTTGCAGCTTCATCTCAACAAGCTGGCCACAACGCGATCCAAGGACAGAGTGCTGCAAATGCGTGCTTACCTCCGGGACATCTTTGCCGAGGCAGTCGATCAGGACTTCCTTTCAAAAGATCCTGCGCGCAAAGTGAAGGTCCCAACGCAACTGCGAGATACCGACACGACGACTCTGACATGGGATCAGCTGCGCCGCGCTCATTTGGAACTCGACCCGCGAGATCGCATTTTGCTTGAGCTGGATATGACCAATGCTCTTCGGCCGAGTGAACTGCTCGGATTTCGTTGGAAGTGCTTCGACTATGAGGCCTCTTCGTTGAAGATCATGGAAACCGTCTACAAGGGCAAGATTCGTCCTTGGGTAAGACCCGGAAAAGTCTGACAGTCATTCACATCCCCAGCGATCTCTCGGACGATCTGCACCAATGGCGGCAAGTCTGTCCTGACCCGGCTCCCGACGCCTTCATTTTTGCGAATCAAGCGGGAGGCTTCTTGGATACGGACAACTTCCGCAAGCGGGTGCTTCATAAACTCGCTCGCGATCTGAAACTGCCGAAGCTGACGTTTCAGGTGATCCGCAGAACGATTGCAACGCTGGCCCAGAAGAAGGGCACGGTAAAGGACGTTCAAGAAGGATTGATGCGTCATTCCAGAACCGCGACGACCACGGATGTCTACATGCAGGAGATCCCCGAGATCGTGCAATCCACCGTCAATTCCATCAACTTGGAGTTGCGACAAACGCCTGCAAGAGTGCATCGCAAGGCGGTGAAAGTGCCATCAGGGGCGTCGACTGTACATCAGCACAATTCCAAGCGTGGATTGGTGTCTGTGACGGTGTTTGGAGATTTGACACCAAATCACACCAAACGCTCCGAGGAGGAGGAGGCTGGGATTCGCTAACCTATTGACTTGTAAAGGGTTATTGGTGGACCTGATCGGGATCGAACCGATGACCTCTTCCATGCCATGGAAGCGCGCTCCCAGCTGCGCCACAGGCCCACTCTTTGAGGACTTCTTATTGTCCCGCGATTACCACGGGCAAGTCAAACAGGGCGGGCACAAATGGGCCAAAGGCGGTGTCTATTGCAGCAGAGTGAGCGAGCACTCGGCCGCCGGCGGCGCAGTTTTCTCGCAAGAGTTTGTCGTTCTTAATAGCCTTTTCCGCGTAGTTTGCGCTTTCTGCAGCATCTTTCCGCATCCGATGCAAAAAGCGGGTTCTTGACAGGGTTTCTGCAGCTTCACAACGGTCACTGGACAGGGCAATGTCAAAGGCCATACTGTATTCGTCAATCCGTGGCAAGTGCCGCGGGGCATTCCTCCCGAGTGAGGTGCAATGATCGATTTGGCGAGTGCGTTAGCAATTGGAGCCGAGGAGCAGACCCTTGTGCGCGAGTTGAAGGCCGGGTCCGAGGCCGCCTTTGCGCAGTTGATTGCCCAGTTCAGCCGTCCTCTGTACTCGCTGATTGCCCGCAGTTTGCGCGATCCCTCCGACGCGGCCGACGTAACGCAGGAGGTGTTCGTCAAGGTCTTCCGCAATATCCACAGCTTCAACGGCGAGGCCAGCCTGCGGACGTGGATCTACCGCATCGCGGTGCACGAGGCCTCCAACCAGCGGCGCTGGTGGAGCCGGCACAAGCAGCAGGAGCTCACGCTGGACGACCCGCGCGAGGGCGAGGACGGCGAAAGTCTGTCGTTGGCCGACATGCTGGCCGCCGGAGATGCGTCCCCGTTCGACAACGTGGCCCTGGCGCAGCTGCGGGAGGTTGTGGAGGCGGCGCTGCACCAGATTCCGGAGGTCTTCCGGACGGCGGTGGTGCTGCGCGAGATTGAAGGATTCGCCTATGAAGAGATTGCCGAGATCCTGGAGACCAATGTCGGCACGGTAAAGAGCCGGTTGATGCGGGGACGCGCGGCGCTGCGCGAGGCGTTGCGGGCGAGCATGCCCGCCCGTGCGCTCCAGAGGGAAGAACGGGAACCAAAGAGCCGCCGGGCACGTACGAGCATCAGACCTAGGGAAGGTTCGGTGGTGCTGTGAACTGCTACGAAGAGCTGGATGGGACGACGGAGATGCTGACCGAGGGTTGTGAGCAGACCCGGGCGGGATTTTCAGCCTATTTGGACGGGGCATTGGATGGCCGCACCATGGGCCAGCTTGCCGCCCATCTTCGCGAGTGCGGGGTTTGCGAGAACGAGTTTGCCGCCTGGCGCTCCATGCAGGATGCGCTGAGCGTTCTGGGACCGGCGCCGGTGCCGGCAGAGCTTCAAGCGCAGCTGCGCGATGTTTTGGCCGGTGAAATCAGCACAGGACGGCACCTTTCCCCCGTGCGGCGCTTGTGTGCTTTCTTCGAGCGCACGCTGGTGCCCGCCGGGATCCGGCTGGGTGCGGGATTTGCGGCGACCCTGGTGATTCTTGGCAGTGGAGCGTGGCTGGTCGGTTCGGCTCTGCCCGTACAGGCGAATGACGACCGGCTCGCGCATATGAATGCGCCCAAATACCTCTACTCGCAGACGATGCCTGAGCCTGTTCTCGCCAAGGGGGCCTTTGTGGCGGTGGTCGTGGATGCCAAGGTGGACGCGAACGGCCGGGTGTACGATTTCGAGCTGATTGACGGACCGAAGGACCCGGAAACGAGGCTTTGGATCGAAGCGAACCTGCTGGGAAGCGTCTTCAAGCCGGCAACGGTGTTTGGGGAGGCTGTTCCGAGCCACGCCATGATGACGTACACGACGGTTTCCGCTCGGAATTAGGTTTGCGCGATTTGCGCGGTGAAAGCGATTGTTTGAAGAGGGGCACGGCTTGAGCCGTGCCCCTTTGTTCTGTTGACGCGGACTTGGTGTTGTACAGCTCCGGGCAAAATACAGGGGTCTCTCCACTGCGCAGACGATAGGGCCATCTGCTCCGGTCGAGATGACGCGTTTGTTGTGTGTGCCGAGATGGCACTTAAGAGTGCCCGCAGGGGCTGAGGAGGTTCCCCGTTCGGGGAATGACAACTAGAAATGCAAGGGCAAGGCAAGAAGCTGCAACGGGCAAAGGCGAGAAACTGCAAGGGCAAAGGCAGAAGCTGCAAGGGCAAAGGGGGCAAGAAGCAGATCCTTACGGGATGACAACCAAAGAGGCATGGCAACTGCAAAGCAAGAACCGCGGGCAGGGCAGGTTCCCCGATCGGGTTGCAGGTCGGGTTGCGGTTGCCTAGACTTATCGGCGTGCGTCAGAACGTTGTGAACACTTTTTGGGTCCCTCGCTGGCTTGGCCTTGCGCCTTTATGCGCCGCCCTGAGCTTTGTGCTTTTGATGCGTGGCCAAAGTTCGTCGTCCTCTTCGCAGGGCGCGGGCGAACGGGCGCCGGATGCCCAGAACCCGGTGGCGCGGCCGCGGGCGGCTCAGGTGGAGCCGGGCGGGTCGGCGGTGACGCTGGAGTACAACGAGCCGCTGTTTGAGTTGGCCACGGCGCTGAATGTCTGCGGGTATGACGCGGACCTCGCGAACTCGGCGAAGGTGCGGGGCGAGGTGCGGTCGGAGTTGAACGAAGCCTTTGCGGCGAGCGAGGCGGCACGGTCGAGCCGCGATGCGCTGTGCGGGTATCTGCTGCAGCACAAGTTGTCGGATTCGGCGCTGAGCGTGGGACAGTATGTGTCGCTGGCACTGTATCTCTCGCCTTCGCCGGAGCTGACGCCGAACGTGGATGAGACGCAGCTGCCGCCGCAGGCCGCCGCCGTGGTGAACGTGCTGCCGCTGCTTCGAACCTTTGCCGAGGCCACGCAGCTGCACCTCGTGTTTGTACGGCATCGCCCGGAGTACGAGGCGCTGGCCGCGCGGGTGCACGACCCGATGACGCAGATGCTGCTGCGGACCAATATTTATCTGCATCAGCCGGTCTCGAGCTACGACGGCCGCCGGTTTCTGGTGCTGCTGGAGCCGATGCTTTCGCCTGCAGTGACCAATGCGCGCATTTACGGATCGGACTACATCGTGGTGATGTCACCGGATCACAGCGCGGTGGGCGACCCGGTGCGGATGGACGACATCCGGCACATTTACCTGCACTATGTGGTGGAGCCGTTTGTGTACAGCCGCGGCGCCGCCATGGAGCGGATCCAGCCGTTGCTGCGCGGGGTGGCGGATGCGCCGATCCCGTTTGAGGACAAGAGCGACGTGGAGGCGCTGTTGACCGAATGCCTGATCAAGGCGATCGAGGGGCACCTGTACGTGATCGCGGAGGCTGCGCCGAAGAAGCCGAACGGCAAAGTGAGAGCCGAGTTCGACGAATATGAAGCGGCCAGGGCGAACTATGACCGGGAGACGGCCGCGGCGCAGCAGGTGGTGGTGGTAAAGGATGAGCGCGCCGGCTGGGTACTGACCGGCTACTTCTACTAGGCGCTGGCGCAGATGGATAAGCGGGGCGACGGCCTGTGCGATGAGATTGCGCCGATGATCTACGGGATGGATGTGGACGGTGAGCGCAGGCGGGCCTCGGAGATCGCGTTTGTGCCGGACGCGGGCCGCGACCCGCTGGGCCGGCCGGTAGCGACCAAAGCGCGTGCGCCGGAGGGCATCGACCTGGCCGAGAGCGCGCTGATGAAGGGCGACATACCCAGTGCCGCCGATCTGGCGGGCAAAGCGATGCAGGATCCATCGGGCGACCATGGACGGGCGCAGTATGTGCTGGCGCGGATCAACCTGATGGAAGGCGACCCGGATAAAGCGATCGAGGGCTTCCAGACGACGTTGAAGATCAGCCATGACCCGCGCACGGTGGCGTGGAGCCACATTTATCTGGGCCGGCTGTACGACAACATGACCCCACCGGACCGGGCGCACGCCGTGACGGAGTACGAGGCGGCGCTGGCTGCTCGGGATGCGCGGCCGGATACGAAGCTGGCTGCGGAAAATGGCATCAAGGCGCCATTTGCGCTGCCCCGGCGGGAGCAGGCCAAGCCGAAGGATGAGGATGCGGATTTCGATCCGACGGGCAAGGCGCAGAAGGACGCGTATAAGCCGGGGAAGCCGCAGTGAGGACGGTCTGACCTGGCCCGTGATGATCGTCCTGTGGCCGGTCGGGACGTTACGGGATATGGCATTGGTGCCGCGCGCGAACGTGACAGGTGGAAGGGTCTTGCGGACAATCCCGCAAAGGAGGCAGGACGGGCGGCTTGCGCATCCGGCGGATGCCGGGTAGCATCCGATGCAGAGAGACTGGCCTGCAAAGCAGGTGGTGCGATAACGCTGGTAGAACCAATATTCTTTGAACCAGGGGTTTGGCTCGTATACATGGCTCGGTGTGCAGTGTCCGCCAGTCCGGAATGCCTAAAGAGCCACGGCTAAGCCCCGCTGTCTAACGACAGGTTCACCAGCGCTCAATCCACGGCCCCGTGGGTCGGTCTTTTCTTTTTTCAGCTGTTGGCAGTGAAGCGGTTGGGCTTTGCGTTGGTTGGGGATGGCGCTTTGCGTTGGCTGGGGATGGCGCTGACGTGACATCTATGGTGCACCTCCTTGCGCTGCTTCCCTTGCGCGGATTCCGGCTTGGGCCGATGCGGCTCACCGC
>CAXTGN010000303.1:3389-6431 GCA_964243455.1 uncultured Acidobacteriaceae bacterium | reverse complement strand
TGCGCAACCGTCGTTTCCGGGAGGCTGAAGGCGGGTGCTGCGGGGCTGCTGGCGCCGCTGAATGAATGCACGGAGGCAGAAGGCAGAGCTGCCAGACCGAGGAGCAGGCCTCGGAGTACGTAGGGCATGTGGGTGAGCTCCGTGCGAACGTGAATTTGGGGTGCTGGTTCCTACCTTAGCCCAAGCCTCGGCAGAAGCGTTCGCCTCCGTTGACGCCACGTGGGACGGCTGGTACCTTCGGCTTACAACTTTGGGCGATGGAGTTCGCTCCGATGCCTGCGCGACCCCGTGCAGAGCTGATGACTCCTACGACACCGTAGGAGGCCCCTTGCCCCAGCAGCAACCCCGCACATTTGATTTCGTCGACCGCTCCTGGCTCCTTATCGAGCTGGTGCGCTGGGTTCCGATCGCCGCCCTTGTGGGTCTACTGGCGGGATCGGCTTCCGCTTTGCTGCTGGTGTCGCTCAATCTGGCCACGGCGCTGCGGACAGCTCATCCCTGGCTAATCCTTCTGCTCGCTCCGGCGGGAGGTGCGGTTGGTCTGCTTTATAAACACTTCGGTGCTTCGGTAGAGGCCGGCAACAACCTAGTTCTGGAACAGGTGCATGCGCCCCGGGAGACAATTCCTTTCCGAATGACGCCGCTCATCCTGCTCGGCACCTTTCTGACCCATCTGTTTGGGGGATCGGCCGGCCGGGAGGGAACGGCCATCCAGACCGGAGCGTCCCTAGCGGACCAACTGGCACGGCCGCTGCGCATGGGGCCACGAGACCGCCGCATCTTGCTGATGGCGGGCATCAGCGCGGGCTTCGGCTCCGTGTTTGGGACACCCCTCGCGGGGGCTGTCTTTGGGATCGAAGTTCTGGCGGTCGGGCGCATCAGTTACGACGCGATTGTGCCTTGCTTTGTAGCGTCGTTCGTCGGCGCGCTCGCCACGCACGCCTGGGGTGTGCAGCATACGGTTTATCGGGTGACCGAGACTCCGGCGATGAGCGTCCGTGGCCTCGCGCTCGCGATAGTAGCCGGAGCGATCTTCGGGCTGGTGGCCATGATCTTCGCGGAATTGACCCACGCGGTTTCCGCTCTCGCGAAGAGGCGGATCGAGTACGCGCCTCTCCGTCCCGTACTCGGCGGGCTGGTCATCACGGGGTTGGCCTTCGGTCTGGGGCTTGGCAGAACATCGAGGTACCTGGGACTTGGTATCCCGACGATTGTGGATGCCTTCGCGGCACGGCTGTCACCCTACGACTTTGCGGGCAAGCTTGCCTTCACGGCAATCACCCTTGGTTCCGGCTTCAAAGGCGGCGAGGTCACGCCGCTGTTCTACATCGGGGCGACGCTGGGCAATGCGCTTTCCCGTGTCTTACCCCTGCCTTCTTCGCTGTTGGCGGGGATGGGGTTTGCCGCGGTCTTTGCCGGGGCGGCCAACACACCGATCGCGTCCACCCTGCTGGCTGTAGAGCTCTTCGGTGCCGAGGCAGGGGCCTATGCGGGCGTTGCCTGCGTCTTCAGCTACTTCTTCTCTGGCGAGACAGGCATCTACCATGCGCAACGAACGGCAGAGGGTAAGCGCATCGGGGGTGTGAAGGCGGCGGTACCGTCCGTGCTTGTTCCAAAAGAAGAAGCGACCGGAGCACCGTCTCGCCACCGCGCCGAAGAGACCTCCTCCGACGGGAGCGCAGTATAAGATGGGGTATGGGCGCGGGCGGTTCTGGCCGGCGCACTCCTCTCGTGCAGGAACCGGATCCGCATTGACACAAGCAAGCAGCAAGCCCCCCGTGAAGACCTCTGCCGTCATCCTTGGAGCCCAGTGGGGCGACGAGGGAAAAGGCAAAATTGTCGACGTTCTGAGTGAAAAGTTCGACATTGTGGCCCGGTACGCCGGCGGCCATAACGCCGGGCACACCGTGATCATCGAGGGCCGGAAATTTGTGCTGCAACTGATTCCCTGCGGCGTGTTGCGGCCCGGGTGCAAGGGCGTCATTGGCAACGGCGTGGTGCTGGACCCCGCGGCCTTCCTCGGCGAGGTCAAAAAGCTCAAGGAAACCGGCCTGCCCGTGGATGGGCAGCTCTTTGTGAGCAATCGTGCTCAGGTCATCCTGCCCTATCACCGCATGATCGAGTTGGCCGCGGAGACTGCTCCGGGACGGCAGCCTATCGGCACAACACGTCGCGGGATCGGGCCGGCGTATGAGGACAAGATTCACCGCAACGGGTTGCGGGTCGTCGACCTTTTGAACTCGTCCCTCCTGCGGACGCATATCAATAACGCCTGCCACGAGAAAAACACCATTGCTCACGCGCTGTTCGGCACCGCGCCGCTCGACCCCCGGCAGATGTACGAGGAGTACGCCCGCCTTGCGGAGCAGATCGCCCCCTTTGTGACGGACACGGCCGTGCTGCTGAACAAGGCCATCGATGAGGGCCAGAACGTCATGTTCGAAGGTGCGCAGGGTGCGCTGCTGGATATCGATCATGGCACCTATCCGTTTGTCACGAGCTCGTCGGCGACCTCGGGCGGCGCCGTGACGGGAACCGGCGTGGGGCCGACCCGCATCGGTACGGTGGTCGGCGTGACCAAGGCCTATGTGACCCGGGTTGGCGAAGGCCCGTTTCCGACAGAGATCGCGGATGCTTCGGGTGATCTGCTGCGGGCGCGTGGGCAGGAGTTTGGCGCTGTGACGGGCCGCCCGCGTCGTTGTGGGTGGCTGGACCTCCCCTTGCTGCGCTACAGCAACATGATCAACGGCACCGAATGGCTGGTCGTTACCAAACTGGACGTGCTGGACGAGTGTGCTGAAATCCCGGTCTGCACGGGCTACAAGATCGACGGCGAGCTGACGGAGATCATTCCGGCGGACGTACGCGGCTTCAAGGCGATCGAACCGGTGTACACCACTCTGCCGGGATGGCGGACGGACACTCTGGGCATCACGAACTTTGACGACCTGCCCCAGGCCGCGCGGGACTACATGCGGTTCATTGAGCGTGAGTCGGGAGCGCGTGTCGGTATGATTTCGACCGGGCCGGACCGGGCCCAGA
>CAXTGN010000303.1:0-3379 GCA_964243455.1 uncultured Acidobacteriaceae bacterium | reverse complement strand
ATGGTGCAGCCCGGCTTCAACGAGGCCCTGGCTTGATCTCGTTTACGGTGCGCCTGAGATTTCGCTCCGAAGATCGGGAGGACATCGCCAACATACTGCGGGAACTGACCGCCGCTACCCGGCAGGAACCAGGGTGTGTGAGTTACATCCCGCACCTGGTAGAGGCCGAACCGGACACGGTGCTCATCTACGAACAGTACCGGGATGAGGCCGCCCTAGAGGCGCATCGCGCCTCGCCGCACTTCAAGAAGTGTGCCATTGCGGGTCTCTATCAGCGGATGCTGGACCGCGAAGTTGAGAGCCTGGTCGCCCTCGCATAGAAGCAGATGCGGAGGTGGATGGGGGCTCCCACCATTGTGGCAGCGCATTTCTTTGACTGTTAGCGCGGGATAGAGCTAGTATCCGCGCATGAGTCGCTGGGTATGCCTAATGCGATGCGTCATTGGCATGATGATTTGCGGTCTGGCATTGCCGGCCTCTGCCGAGCATCACGAGCGCAAGCGGACCGAGCGCGCCGAGATCCTCACCCTGGAAGGCCGTTGGCGCCAGGCTCAGCTTGGCGAAGACACCGCTGCGATGGATAAGCTGCTGTCTGATCAATTTCTCGGCATCACGGCGTCCGGTCAGGTAGTCACGAAGATGCAGCAGTTGGACCGCATGCGAACCCGGAGCCTGGACATCACTCGCATGGAGGTTGCGGATACCAAGATCAAGATCACCGGCAATGTGGCCGTTGTGACTTCGCTGGCGAACATTGAGGGCTTGGCCGACGGAACCCCTCTGCACGGAGCCTTTCGCTACACCCGCGTGTACCAGCGTGTACCGGGTGACGGCTGGAAGATCACGAACTTTGAGGCGACCCGGGTACATCCCCCTGCATCGGCGTTGTCTCCGCAGGCAAGCTCAGGAGGGCCGCCCGCAGGCGTTCCCAACTCCCATCGAGCATTTCCGGTAAGATTCGGGTTTCCCCAACCACAGTCATAAAGTTGGTATCGCCGGTCCACCGAGGCAAGGCGTGAAGATGGAGGTGCGCGGCAACGCCGGCGCCCGCAGACTCCCCTAAGTTCATGCCGAGGTTCAGCCCATCGGGCTTGTATACCTGCCGCAGCGCTCGCTCGGCCCGTCGCGCCATACGCATCAGTTCTTCGGCCGTCGCAAGCGGCAGGGCCGCCAGGCTGCTTTCATGCCTGTAGGGAACGACCATGAGGTGACCGTTGTTGTACGGGAAGCCGTTCAGGACCATGAAGCAAGTTTGGCCGCGCTCCAGCAGGTGAATGGCACGTTCGGCCTCGTCGGAGGGCATGCCCGCGGATACGGCCCAACCTGCCGCGGCGATCATGTTGCAGAAAACGCAATCATGGTCGCCGGGCCAGCCTTCGAGGGACTCAGGAACGCCTTTGCGCGCACCTTGTCTTTTTTCGCCGGTGATGTAGGCGTAGCGCCAGGGGGTCCAGAGCCTGTCCATGGAGTGAGTATAGGGCGGGTTTTTGGGGACAGCTTTTCTGCAAGCCGTTGCTGCCGTTGAATCAAACTGCGACGCACACGCGTCTAATTCTTATGGGCGAGTAACCGAAGTCTCCGGCCCGAAAACACTTGCACAATCTGCGGCAGCAAAGATTCCCGGTGCAGCGTTGACCGGTTTTCCTTAACGCTGCTAGACTTGGACACAGCGCTGTGTGCGGGATTCAGTCGCAGCCGCTCTTGAATGTTTCACCCCGACTCCTCTGACATGATCGCGTAGTTGCATAGTTCGCCAGACCATTTTCTGGGCGGAACGCTTGCCATCCGCAGTACGCTGCGCAGTCAGACCGGAGCCGAACTGAGTCCCGGAGCTTTACCCATGGCCGACTTCGACCACAATTCCGTAACAATCGAGAGCACAGCCCTGAACACAACACTAGAACCCACCACTCCCGAAACCCTTGAAACCTCCTCCGAGCTCGGCCACCAGCTCCCAACCCAGACGACAGATCAGATGGCAGATGCGATCACCGATCAGCCCGAGGCTGTACACGGCGACCAGGCCCCAGAGAGTCACGTCCTCTCCGCGGGCGCTTCCGCGTCTTTGATCGACTTCGATGAGAATTTCGATCCGGATGACTTCGCTGCGGCGCTGGAAAGCTTTGACCGTGAGCAGGCGGCCGAGAAGGATGCGGCACAGTCGCTGACCTCGGAAGAGACCGTCGTCACCGGCACGATCGTCAAGATCACCGACAAGCATGCCGTCGTAGACATTGGTCTAAAGTCTGAGGGTCTCATTCCGCTGGATCAGGTGATCGATCACACCGGCACGCCGAAGTTCCAGGTCGGCGACACGGTGGAGGTCGTGGTGGAGCGGGAAGAGCAGGAAGGCGGCGGCTACCTCGTTTCACACGAGAAGGCCCTGCGCCATAAGGTCTGGGACAAGCTCGAGGAAGCGGCCAACACCAAGACACCGGTCAAAGGTATTGTGGTCTCGCGCGTTAAGGGCGGCATCACCGTCGACATCGGCATCAAAGCGTTCCTGCCTGGATCGCAGGTCGAAATTCGCCCTGTCCGCAATCTCGACGCCTATATCGGCACCGAGATTGACGTCCGCGTCATCAAGCTGAACAAGAAGCGCGGCAACGTCGTTGTCTCCCGCAAGGAGATCCTCGAAGAAGAGCAGAACGCCAAGAAGGACGTCACGCTCGCGAACCTCGAGGAGGGTGCGGTGTTCACCGGTGTCGTCAAGAACCTGACCGACTACGGCGCATTCGTAGATATGGGCGGTCTCGACGGCCTGCTCCACATCACCGACATGAGCTGGGGCCGTCTTACGCATCCCCGCGATCTGGTCGGTGTGGGCGATGAAATCCAGGTCAAGGTCCTTAAGTTCGACAAGGAAAAGCAGCGCGTCTCGCTCGGTTTCAAGCAGCTGACGCCTGATCCGTGGCTCGATGCCGTGGAGCGTTACCCGATCGGCGCGCACGTTCGCGGACGCGTCCTCTCGGTGACCGATTACGGTGCGTTTGTTGAGCTCGAGCAGGGCATTGAAGGCCTGGTTCACGTCTCCGAGATGACTTGGTCCAAGCGGATGAAGCACCCCAGCAAGATGGTCAAGCCCGGCGACGAAGTCGAGGTCATCATTCTGCAGGTGAATCCCAATGACCGACGCATCTCGCTCGGCATGAAGCAGCTCCAAGACAATCCCTGGGAGGCACTCGAGGACAAGTACCCCACCGGCGCCATCGTCGAGGGCCGGGTCCGCAACCTAACCGATTTCGGTGCTTTCATCGAGATCGAGGACGGCATCGATGGCCTGGTACACGTCTCGAACCTGAGCTGGACCAAGCGCATCAAGCACCCGTCCGAGGTATTGAAAAAAGGGGAGAAAGTGAAGGCCGTGGTTCTGGGTGTT
>CAXTGN010000302.1:3910-6445 GCA_964243455.1 uncultured Acidobacteriaceae bacterium | reverse complement strand
GCCTTACCCGCCCCATGTTCTTCGAGGCTCACCGCCTCAGCATCTTCACCCCGCGTTCTCTCGATGTCGATGTCGTCCTCGACCTCATGATCCACGACCTCGACATCCTCCTCACCATGGCGCTATCCCCGGGGTCCCCGGCGAGTTCACTCGCGGGGGTGGAATTCCCGGGGTCCCCGGCGAGTTCACTCGCGGGGGTGGCCTCGCCGGTCACCGAGGTCCGCGCCGTAGGCCTGCCCGTCCTGTCCCGCAACGTAGACATCGCCAACGTCCGCCTCGAGTTCGCCTCCGGCGCCGTCGCCAACCTCACCGCCAGCCGCGTCAGCACCGAGCAGGTCCGCAAGCTCCGCCTCTTCCAGCCCGCCCAATACCTCTCCCTCGACTACGCCCGCCAGGAACTCCTCACAATCAACGTAGACCCCACCGCAGCCGCGGCCCTAAACCCGTCATCTCAACCCGAGGCCGAAGGCCGCAGTGGAGAGACCCCTGTATTCGCCCATGCCAAGGCCCAGGCCCAACAAGCTCACCCCTCAGCCGGCCTCAACTTCGCAAAGCTCGATCTCCCCCGAGCCGAACCGCTTCGACTCGAACTCGAAGACTTCCTCCACGCCGTCGCCACACGCACGCAGCCACGCGTCACAGCATCGGCAGCCCGGGATGCCCTCGCGCTCGCTCTGGACATCAACGCCGCCATGGCCGACCACGCTCGCCGCGCCCGTCTGCGGTAGCAAATCTCGTGTGGGGGAGCGCCCTGCTGCATACAGAGTGTTTTCATGCCCTCGTGTTCTTGCTTGTTATTCCCCGCACGGGGAACCTGCTGTTCGAACAGCCACCACAGCTACGGCATCTGCTGCACTTTAACCCCGGGTGGGATCTTCAGCTCAAACTGATCGCTTTCAAAGGTCTGGTTGAACGTCAGCTTCGTGACCTCGATCTTCAAGTCATACTCATCCAGCGGCCGGCGAATCGTAATCAGGCGCGGAAACGGCTCTGGCTCCCCTGGCTGGTAGTTCTCATAGGTCGCCTGCGTCACCACGCGACCTTCCGCGTCGTAGATATCCTGCTCGAACGGCATCAGGTCGACCCGGCTGAAGTGCACCACCCGTTCCTTGTGCGCTACGTTGCCGCTTCGCACCTTCAGCACCTCAAGGTCATAGTCAGGCTCTTCAACCGCACCTTTGCGTCCGTGTGCCGGCTCCACAACGCGCACAGACTCCGTCAGGTTCACAAGCTCATCCTGGGCGATCCCCGGCACAAGCAGCGAATCGAGAAACACCGCCGGCCGCAGATTCTCCAAACCGTTCGCCGAAGGCTTCGTGACCTCGTTCGACCCCTGGATCGCCCGATTCTGATGCGGAATCAGCAGCGTGAACGTCTTTCCGTCACTGACCATATCCATCGCTACGGATCCAACGAAAGGCAATTGCAGAAGCACCCGAAGTTCTCGCGGCTTGCGAACGAAGATATATCCACGAAACGACGTGTAGGTCTTCACCTTGCCCGTTTCGGCACCACCCGTACTGGCCGTGATCAGTACCGAAGCATTCAGCGTCTTGATCGCAGAATCCCGCTCTCCGATCGTGCTTTCCAGCTGGTCGACAGTTGCTGTTCTGTACGTTCCCGGCGCCTGCATCTGCACCTTGGGCACACGTCGCGAACTGCTGAAGCAGCCCGTCAACCCGGTTAGTCCCGCAAACCCCACATACGCCAGCAACCGCCGTTTCAACATGAGCAGCTTCTAAGTATAGCCATTCCAGTAACTCGCCTCCGCTTGTTGCCCGCCCGAACGGAGCCCGCTGCATCCTTGGTTGTCATTCGGGACCGCAACCCCCTGCATCTCTGGTTGTCATTCCCGAACGGAGCCCCCTGCATCTTCGGTTGTCATTCGGGACCGCAGCCCCCTGCATCTTTGGTTGTCATTCCCGAAGGGAATCCGCGTCTGTTTTCTTTGTCATTCCCGAAGGGAATCTGCGTTGGTTGTCATTCCCGAAGGCAATCTGCGTCTGCTTTCTTTATCGTTCCCGCCGGAAGTCCCATTCCTCTTACTTCCTCGTTTGTCATTCCGCAGCGCAGCGGAGGAATCCGCTTCTGTCCCCGCCGACCTTCGTTTGTCATTCCGCAGCGCAGCGGAGGAATCTGCTTCTGCTCCCGCCCGATCCGCCCCATGCCAACACGAATCGCCCTAAACGCCTCGCTCCATCTCATCAACCCATCTCAGGATCGTCCGCCGGCCCGACTTTTCAGGCTTCACCCTCGGACGCGGCTCCAGCAACTCCGTCGCGAGCTTCACATGCGGACAACTCCCCGATTTCGCACTCTCTACGAAGCCTTTCACGATCCCGTCGAACTCCCGCGCCAGCGCCTGGCGCATATACGCTCGGCACTGCCCCGGCCGCAAGGGTTTCGCCGTTGTACCCGTTTCTAACGGAGCGGCTTTCTCAGCTGCCTTCGCACGCTTGGTGCTGCCTGCCATTTTCCCTCCAAGAACAAAGAAGCGGAGAGGCCCGTTGTCGGCCTTCTCCGCTTCTTGCCTGC
>CAXTGN010000302.1:0-3900 GCA_964243455.1 uncultured Acidobacteriaceae bacterium | reverse complement strand
CAAGGAGACTCCAATTAACACGCAGCTTTCAGCCTGCCTGAAACCTGTTTCGTTTCATGCATTTACGTGCTTCGCCTACCGCGTACCTACTTGACAGCCCTTCCACGGCTCCAATAAACGCGTCCGCAAAAGGATCTCTGTCAGGCGATCCATCGCTTTGACGTAACGGGTCCCCACGGTCCGCAGACTCAACCCCATCAGATCCGCCGCTTCTTGGTGCGTGTACTCGTGGATCGCGATGCGGCGAATCACCTCGCGCTCGCTCTGCTCCAGCTGCCGCAGGCACTTTTCTACATCCAGCCTGAAGATCACGGCATCGTCAAACCCGTGAATGCGATAGCTGCTCGCCTTTCCGCCCAGGACCTCTCGTCCCATCATGGACGACACACGCCCCGCTTCCATCGTCATCTGCACATACCGGCTCAATAGCCGTTCGGTGTACTTGCGATAGAAGCCCAGCTCTTCAACGGGCGTGCACACCTCCCGTGTGCCCTCCGCCTTCGCCGCGACCGCACGTGTCGTGGCGCTCTCCTTCCGCACAGGCTGGGGTGCCGCAACAGCCCATACCCTTGGAACAACTCTTCCCGTGGTTGCTTCCCGCACCTCGCCGGCTGCCTGGATCTTCGCCACAACGCCCGCTACCGGCTTACGCCCCGTCATTACAACAAACTTGCTCTGCTCTGCCATTTCTGCTCTCCACGTGTCGTACTGCTCTGCTCTACGTTTCAGCTTGAAACCGTCTACCTGGCCCCATGAACCGCTGCACCCGCGCTTGCCAGATCACGCAACGTTCTCACCGGTCTGCCTCGCCGTTTCCGGCTGAGTGGCCGCGGAAAATCGGAAAGCAGCACCGCGCACCGCCCGCAGTACACTCCGCACACCATCGACCGGACCCACAACGTGCCGCACCCTTCACACACCTTCAACTGCACCTTCATCTGTCTCATTCCTGCTCCTGGGACCCCTTTACCGGCGAATCTCGATCAACGGTCCGATCGCCCCGCTGATGTCTTTTCTCGCTGCGCTCTGTAACCCTTTGTTCGTCAAATCGTGAAAACGATCTGTTCTGTTGAAAACGCGAAAGTTAAAACTGATGCCCCAAACGTCTCGCCCTATGCCCTGGAAGTGTCATAACCCCTTTCTTTGCAATAGTTGGCCTCAACTGATGCGTTTATAACGGGGTCGGAACCTCCAAGTCAATCAAAAGTTTTCCACAATGTATAACCCCGAAAAACCATTGATTTTGCTGGAACTTACACTCAAAGTGCAAAGGTGTAGATCACGGTCTTCGCCTAATCTTCGCTTGCAGCGTAAGTTGTGCCTGTTGCACAATTTAGGGCCTCGTCCAAACCACAAGGCCTTGGGGCAATTTTCGCTCAGCCCCAAGCTGTCCTCCTTTGGTTCAACTCGGGATGTCGCGTCACGTTACCGCGTTGACCGCTGCCCGGCCCGGTACGCGAGAACATTCGCACTGTGTTCTCGAAGGTCGCGTGCAAAATGCGTGGAGCCGTCTGCGTTCGCTACGAAATACAGGAAATCCGTCGGCGCAGGG
Organism: uncultured Acidobacteriaceae bacterium; assembly: GCA_964243455.1. Taxonomy (GTDB): domain Bacteria; phylum Acidobacteriota; class Terriglobia; order Terriglobales; family Acidobacteriaceae; genus Granulicella. The sequence continues at coordinate 2,348 of CAXTGN010000302.1, read as the reverse complement.
TGAAGGGCCGCGCGCAACGCCGCCACGCCCGGGTTGCAGATCGGCCCCGGCGGTAGACCGGCGTGGATGTACGTGTTGTACGGGGAATCGGAATGCAGTTCGCTCTGGTGAATCACCCCGGTCCACGTGCCACGCAGGATCGACGCATACACCACGGCGGGATCGGTCTGCAGCGGCATGCCTAGCCTCAGGCGGTTCTCAAAGACACCTGCCACAACGGGCCGTTCCGCATCCAGGTGTACTTCGCGTTCCACCAGGGAAGCCATGATCACGGTGCGCCGCACCTCCGGCCCGGCCAGGCCCAGTCGGGAGGCCTCCTGTTCAAACCGGTGTGTCATGGCCTCGAGCATCCTTTGCGGCGTGGCATGCCGGCTGAACCTATAAGTGTCTGGAAACAAATACCCTTCGACTGACGCGGCTTTGGGATCCCATCGGTGTACGAGCTGCACATTCACCTCTGCGGCGCTTAGAAACTCTTCATGCGGGGCCAGTTTGGCCCCTTCGACGGCGGCGGCTATCTCGAAGAGGTTGTAGCCTTCAGGGATCACGACCGCGACCGTGTAGACGTCGCCTCGACGCAGACGCCGGTACACGTCGAGCATCGATGCGGGGTGGTCGAAGCGGTATTCTCCTGCCTTCAGCGTGCCGCCTTCGACCTCTCGAAAAGCGGCAAAAGCCCAATGATTTCGCACAATTCCGCCTCCTTGCAGGGCGTGGGCTATCGCGAGGGTTCCGGTGTGCGGGGGGATCTCGACGAAGGTTTCTGCCTCTGGACCGTAGGGGAAGAGCAGCAGCCAGCCGGCGAGGGCGGAAATTGCGAAAAGGATGAAGAAAAGGCCCAAAAAGGCTTTGCGGAGGGGACTGGGACGTTTGCGGCTGGGTTTCCGTCTGGGCATACCGGTTCAGGCTTCATTTTAGGGAAAGGGCCGCCCCTGAACCGGCCTTGCGGTGGTTCCAAGGGCGCAAAAGGGGGTAAAAGCGATGCGTCGAAAGCGACTTCTGCACGGATAAACTGCATTCATGCACAGCGGTCGCACGCTCGCCCTGGATATCGGCGATAAGCGCATCGGTTTGGCGATTACCGACCCAATGAACATCATTGCGCAGCCGCTGTTCACCGTGCACCGCACCAGTCTGCGCGCGGACCTGAAGTCGATCGGGCGCTTCATCCGCAAGCACGAGGTCGTGGCGCTGGTGGTGGGAAACCCGCTGCATGCGGACGGGGCTCCCAGTCCGCAGTCCGCGAAGACGATCGCCTTTGCGGAGGCGCTGTTCGCGGAGCATCCCGGGCTCGAACACCACCTGCTGGATGAGCGGCTCACAACGCGGGAGGCGCATGCGCTGCTTGACGCGGGCGGCTCGCGTCACCAGGCGGGAGACCGCATGCGTCGAAAGGAACTGATCGACCAGGTGGCTGCCACGTTGATCCTGGAGGCCTTTCTGAGTCTTTGCAATGGTCCCAGTCTGCTGCCGGATCCTGGTGAGGAGTGAGGAGTGAGGAGTGAGGAGTGAGGAGTGGTTGGGAGGAGTGGTTGGGAGGGTGAGAAGCGGGGTGACACAGGCGAGAAGCGGATCCCTACGGGATGACAACAAAAGGCGAGAAGGGGATCCCTGCGGTATGCCGACGAAGGCAAACGCAGATTCCCTTCGGGAAGGACAACGAAGGAGGCAAGAAGGGGATCCCTGCGGGATGACAACTGAAGCAAACGCAGATTCCCTTCGGGAATGACAAGCGCAAGTTCCGGTCAGCCTCGTGTGTCTGGGAGCTTTGGGCAGTTCGATATAATGTAGTTTTATTCCCGCCGTGCGCTTTGTTGAGCGCCCTTCCGGCGCTAAAGCAGAGCCTATCCATGCAGGACATCAAGAAAGCCCTCGACGAGCAGATTCGTCAGCTCGAATACGAACTCACCACCGAACTGCCCGCCGAGATCAAAAAGGCAGTCGCACTCGGGGACTTGTCCGAAAATGCCGAGTATCACATGGCCAAGCAGCGGCAGGAGTTCGTCAACGCACGCCTCGGCCAGCTCAAACGCCGCATGGCCGAACTCTCCCTCGTCAACATGGCCAACATCCCGCACAACAAGGTCGGTTTCGGCTCCACGGTCGTCGTCCTCGACACCGACAAAGACCAGGAACTCACCTACAAGCTCGTCACCAGCGAAGAATCCGACGTCGCCAAGGGTCTGATCTCAACCACCTCGCCGATCGGTCGCTCGCTCATCGGCAAAGAGGTCGGCGATACCGCGGTCGTTACCACCCCAAACGGTAAGCGCGAGCTCGAAGTCCTAAAACTCAGCACAATTCACGACACGCAGGCAAGCTAGTCTGTTCTAAGCCGCCCCTCTTTT
>CAXTGN010000301.1:0-6456 GCA_964243455.1 uncultured Acidobacteriaceae bacterium | reverse complement strand
CCGGCGTCGGTGAACCACTGATTAGCGTTTGCGCGGGTCATAGTAGCTCTTCTGGGTGAAGCTGAGGCCCCACAGTTGGAACATCTTTGGGTGTTTGCGGATGATCACCGAGCAGACGACGGTGATTGAAATAAAGATCAGGATGGAAAGAACGAAGTACCGAAGCAGGAGAGCCAGGAGCGACACAATCACAATGCCCATCCAGATTGGCAAGCTCAGTCCGAGCTTCTGCCGGGGTTTGTTGAGGGCTTGATTGATCGCCATTGGCTCTCCCCGCTTGGTCATTTGCATGGTTAGGCGAGCACCGTCATAGCGTGCGTTGCGACCATCGAAATGCTCTGGCCGGTGAGGGAGCTGACCCACTGGGGAGCGAAGCCGATGACGATACCGGCGAATAGACCGCCGCCGATTGCCATAAAGCCTCCAGAAATGTTCCGGCCCATGAACTGGAACACACCGAAGACGATGCCGATGACGACGGCGAGTGCGCCGCCGAGCAAACAACTCTTCTCTATGGTGCTCATTGCAGCAGTGACGCCGCTTACATCCACGGTGCCCTGTGCGTGGGCGGCAAACGGTGACAGAGCAAGCGCGACAAGAACAGGACCGAAGGTCCGCCCTGCTGATTTGAGGTGCTGCTTGGTTAAGGTTTTCGCAGCCATTGCCGCGAAGTGGTGCTTGATGATTCTTGTCAAGGAGTTCTCCTGGTCCTGCCTGGTTAAGGGTTGCCGGTTGTGCTCTCTCCGAAGAGCGTTCATGGATTAAAGGCTTCATATTCTGAAGCTTTGCGGTCCACAACCCTACGGGCACGCGGAACATCCGCCGCCGTGTTCACGTTGCTGTGTTACCGCAAACTTGTGGTGTCAAATCCTGTGCTGCTTGAGGCTTTATAAGTCATGTCGTATCGGCATGTCAACACGTTGCTTGGTACCACAATTTTGTGTACAAACACGACTATGCGTTACCACATTTGTGTGTGTGTGTTGGAGGTTGCTAAGATTTATGTCGAGATCGCGAAGCGGTGCTTCCGCGATGTGCCCTTACCAGAAGCAGAGAGGATCACATCTCAGGAAGACCATGCTGCGATACGACTACAAGGATTTTTCAGCGCAGCTCGGCAAACGTCTCAAAGAATTGCGCAAAGAGCGCGGGTTAACACTGCGCTCCATGGTCGCGGATCACGGTTTCCACCAGACCCAGGTACAACGGAGCGAAAAAGGCGAAGGCATATCCATGCCGACACTGCTTCGTTTCGCCGAGGCCTTTCAGCTCCCCATCGAGAAACTGGTGGCTGGGCTTGGGATAGTCGCTCCTCCTCCCGAGCTGCGCTCGAGAACGTCAAAAAAATAACGGGTCGTTTGAACGTGGGAGACACCGTAGAGGGTGCCTTCATGCGGACAAGAGTTCATTTGGGCATCTACTATCTAAGCGAGGTGAGGGTGGAACTTTGTGACACCCTCTTTCGTCCTTCTGCAGAGAATTTCGAATGATCCAACCTCATCTCCACCTGGTGGATACTGAAGGAAAGCCCGTCAACCCCATCACCGGAGCCGCTGTCACTCAGGCTTACAGGTGGGTAGTACGTGAATTTCCCCTGATCGATACGGCCCTGATTGCCAACTGGGCAGAGCTCGTCGCCTGCACCATGGAAGCGAGGACTGCCACGGTGAGGGACACCAAGCAGTACGCCTTCGCGGCTCTTAGGGGCAAAGTGCTTGACTGGCTACGAACGTCGACAGGCAAACTGGAGCACGTTGGGATCGGGAGTGATTTGGAGCGGTTGAGCAGTACCCAAGGCTCGCCTCAGGAGCAAATGGATCGAAGGGTGTTGTTTGAACAGCTGAAGGCAACACTTAACGACCGCGATCAGGTTATCCTCGTTCTGCTTCTAGACGGTACGAGCGACGGAGAGATCGGCTTAGCCTTGGGCATTAACCCCGCGGCTGCGCGAAAAGCGATTCAACGGATGAAAGAGCGGATCTCAGCGCACCTCGGTAAAGGGCGCTCTAAGGACGAGACGGGCCACGCTTCGCAAGATCTATGCGAGACAAAGGGGTATGGCCGTTGAACCCGGAGTTGATGAAGGAATACCTGCTTACGGCCTTCCCAAACCCAGAGCGGAAGGGCTGTCCGGATTCAGAGACGTTGCATGGCCTTGCGGAGAGGCACCTGCCACTCAGCGACACTGCGATGCATCACGTTGCATCCTGCTCAGAATGCTACCGGGAGTACCTCAATTACCGGCTTGACATGGAAGAGGGGCAGGGGCAGACTGCTCCGGCCCGGGTTGAGTCTTCAAGCACTCATGCACCCGGCCCTACCCTGGCTCCCTTGCGAACCGAGCGTCGGGGCACAGCGCCTCTGCTTGCCATCGCCGCCTCGCTTGTCATCGTCATCACAGGGGCTGTTGGTTATAGACATCTCCACTCAGGTGCACAACCTAGCCAGACTGCCTCGGCCACTCCGGTAAACGCCAGCGTAGACTTGTTCGACGCTGCGACCCTGAGAGGCGCCGGCGACGACCCGAATCCTCTGCAAGAAGTGACCTTGCCAAAAGCTATTGTCCGGCTGGCCATTGTCCTGCCTCGTTTCAGTCAAAGCGGCGAGTACACCATCTTGGTGTCCAGGGACCGGACGGGTAAGCAGATAGTCGCGAAAGGCAGCGGCGTGACAGCCGAAGCACAGGGCAAGGTTGGCGTAGACGTAACCCTGGACCTACGCGGAGTGGCCCCTGGAGCGTACTTCCTGGCAACGGTTCGAGGGTCGGACAACGGGACCTACTACTATCCTCTGAAAGTGCAGTAGCAGTGGTTGGTTGGAGGCGCGATACCTGCTCTCTCCGAGCAAGCTTCCGACATGGGCGTGGGGGTTTACTCTGTCCGTGACTTATTCGGAGCAGAAATGAGACTGCATCGTGTATGTTCGCTCACATTTGTTCTGACCCTCGCCGCAGCGAGCTCGTTGGCACACGCTCAGACCTCCGTGCCATACATTGGGTGCCCCGGCGACGGCCAGACCGGGCCGTACGCAGCAGCGAAGGGCCTACCACAGCCGGTTCACCTTCCACCGGCGATTGCTGACCAACTTGCATGGTATGAGTACACCGGTGACGCCGGACGGTTCGGCACCCTCGGCCCTCGGGGCTGGAACTGCTTTGCCACCATCGGGTCTAACGGCTGGACTCTCTACATTGCTCCTGATGTGCTGGACAGCGCCAAGCTTTTGGAACATAGGAATTGGAAGGGCTTCAGGGGCGCGGCCATCCAGATCTCTGACTCAGACGGCGGCACCTCAGGCCGCTTCGAAGTTGCAAAGATGGTAGCCCGTGTCTTTCCGGCGCATCGTGCCTATGCTCGCAGCATCATCGCGGAAGGTTTTGGTCCAGCATCCGAATATCCCTTCGGCCCCTTCCCCTCCGACCGCCTCACCTATAGTGGCAAGGATCTCGTCGAGTTCACCACACCTGCTCACCGGAATGGCCTTGGCACGCTATCTTGGCTTCTGCCGTCCGACCAGCCGGTCCATGGCTTCGCACGGCTCACAATCGGACCTAACGTGGACACAGGACTTCTACATTTGAGGTTCCGGCTTCCACCCTCGCTTGCCTCTCTCTCTGCGATCCTCATCCAGCAAGCCGAAGCGGATGCCTCAAACTAGCCCTCAGAGACTTTGCGTCAGGACTGACAACTCGGCTTCTCTTGAGCTAAGCCTCTCTGGCGGTACGTCGCTTGTGCTCAGAACAGTTCGAGCGCGGCGGCAAGCTGGTTGTCATTGTCTTTGATAGCTTCATCCATAGCCCAAGGGACTTCAACGTCCGGGGTGATCCCGGTCCCTTCTATTTGTGTTCCTTTCGCACTGACGTAAGCCGCAACGGGAACAATCAGCCGGTAGCCGAAACCCAGCTTTGTAGCATTTCGAGAAACTAGACGGCCCGGCGTCTTGGTGCCGACGATCTTGGCCAGACCGTTCTCCTTCGCGAACTGTGCAAGCATCTCGGCCGCTCCAGTGGTGTGCTCGTTGACAAGGATCACAACCGGGCCACGGAACGCGTTCGACCCTTGGGCTTCCGTGTAGAGAAACACCGATGTCTTGTTAAAGAATTTGAGGGCCAGACCGGGAATGGCCAACTTCGACCGAGGTACTTTATCGAAGACCGGGAGGGTGGATGGATGACTTCGCTGCTTTGCCATCGCCCTGTTCCGGCTGTAGCCGATCGGTAGACGGTCAGGCGTCAAATAGCTCATCAGCGTTAAGCCGCCGATCCCACCGCCAGGATTCCCGCGCAAGTCTATCAAGAGGCCCGTCGCGGCACGGAACTGTCCACGGAAGATTTGATCCAGCTCGTTTGCGAAGTCGATGCCGATCTTTCCTGGGAACAGGCTCACCCTCAGATACGCAACCCCCTTGTCGAGCATCTTGGGCTGCAGGGCCGTCAGATCCGAGTAGGGGTTGTCCTTATATTTAGGGTTCCCTGTTGTCAGGTCCAATGTGATGGCGTTTCCTGCACGTTCCACCGCAATCGGAATGGTGTCGCCCATCTCGAAGGGCGGCTCCGCTGAGGAGTTACCGGCCGGAAGCATCGGCTTCCGAGCTGCCGTAAGCAGCACGTCTCCGGACCGCACTCCTGCCTTCTCCGCTACGCCCCCGGGCAGCACGTCCTGGAACACCCAACGCCGTTCACCGGAAACATCCTGCACGCTGAAGCTCGCATTGATGGCATTCCGGGATGTGATTGGAGTGCTCTTCGAGAGCAGTCCGAGCGTCTTTGGAGAGAGTTCCGACAGCATCTCGCGTACTGACTCTTCAAAGGCTTCTGCGTTTGCAGCGTCTACGACGGCAGGCCGATGCCGGCCGACGATGGCCCGCCACTTGGATTCGTCGAAGTTCGGATCGAAATACTTCTCTGATACAGTCTTCTCGATCTTGCTCAGCATGGTGCTGCGTTGTTCTTTTGTGAGATCCATTGAGGGCCCTTTCATATGGTGCCGTTCGGGTCACCGACGATCTGGAAGCTGGCCCAGTAATAGGGCGGCAAACCGTCGTGAAGCAAATCAATTTGTGCGGCGCGGAGAGCGTCCACCTTGCGCTTGTGGCCTGCTAATTGGGAATAGAAGTCGGTCATCAGGCGCTCGGTTGAATGGTCCTCCAACTCCCAAAGTGTGGATACAACCGAGTCGGCTCCAGCCTCGATGAAGGCGTTCACGAGGTTGTCGACGCCAGCCTCTCCGATTGGACCTACGCCTGTGTCGCAGGCCGATAACGTCACGAGCTTTGCCTTCAGATGCAGGTTCCGAATCTCCCGCACTTGGAGAAGGCCGTCGTCAGTACCTGAGGAATCTGGAGCAAAAACGAGTGCAGAGCGATCGGGATAATCAAGGTCAACGTACCCGTGCAGAGCGAGGTGGATCACGTCGGTGCTGTCGAGTGGCAGAGCCTTGAAGTGCCCCTCTGTGGCCTGTGCACCTTCCAAAATGGTGCTCGGCTTTGGAAGGTCTGCAGCGATTGTCTCTACTTCGGTCTTGCTGTCTGGAAGAGGAACAAACTCGCTGCGCTCCGGCCCCGAGACGGCCCGCGTGACAGCTCTTGTAATCGGGTTTTGATCTTTGGCCTCGGGTGTCCACGCTGCGACTCCGATGTACGGCATCGTCGCGGTTCGCTCCGCTTCCAGCCTTGTGTGCAGCAAGGTGTAGACCGTGGAGGATGGGTTCACATCCACTGTGTGGGATTTGAGAACGTAATCAGTTCCGTCCATGAGCGCAGAGAACGGAAGGAGGTGAAGACCTCCGTCTGGAATCACCACGATATCCGTCTTGTCGGCGTAGGCCGGTATGGGCTGGATCAGTTCTACGAAGAGCTTGTGCGCAAGATCCTTTTCTTCCTTTCTGGACCGTATCTCCTTCCGGTACATGGCTGCATCCGCCTCAATGGCTGTCTTGGACAGAAGCTTGTAAGGGCTTACCGAATCGCGAGTAATTGCGAAGGCATACGAGCTCGGCTCCGCCAAGACGTACTCGATCAGCAGCTCGTTCGGTCCCATCGCCTTTTGCAAATGCGCCAAATCTACCGGATGCATCATGGTGCGTTGTGCGAGGCTGTCCGCACTCGTAGCAAGCTCGGTCGTGTAGATCATCCCAGCCAGCTTCGCCCGAGTACCTGGGTCATCCGTGTTGATCAGAGAGACGTTGAGCCGAGTCAGGTCTCGTTCCTGGGGGGTCGCCTCGTGTACAGGCTGGTAATCGTGGTGCTCTAAAGCTTCGGCCTCGATACGGCCTCGCACGTCATCCAGCACCTGCAGAGCATCGCTATAGCGCTTCTGAGCACAAAGAGAGGCGAAATAGCCCGAATACACGTCACTCATCTCGGCGAGCAGTTCCCGCTGCACGTTTGGCGCTGGTGCACGCTGGATCATCCCGTCTACGAGCGTGATGCTCTTGCGGTAGAGATCCTCTGCCTCTC
>CAXTGN010000300.1:4871-6456 GCA_964243455.1 uncultured Acidobacteriaceae bacterium | reverse complement strand
ATAGAATGGGTTTGGTGCTGCAGCAAGCAGATATTTATTGTGTCTATATGTGTGTGTGTGTGTAAAGAGAAAGGGGTAGATATGGACGACAAGTAAGCATTTGGCAGTAGAGTTGTTAGGATGAATAGATAGATAAACAGTAACAGAGAGACGTTTGTTATATACACGAGATGGAAGTGATGAGCACAAGGGTTGTGTAGAAATGACAATTTTTGGGATTTGGTGAGGGGTAGAAGGGGGTTTTAGAAGCGTGACTGTCCATTCAAATATCTTTTACTTGTGCTTCATCTTATCACGCAACACCTCTGTCAGAACGAGAAAACATAGTCGGGATATTTCAGAGTCAGACGTAACCTTGATTATGTACCTTGGAGAGACGGGGGATTTTCACAAGTTATCGAATCAGATAACCAGGCTTCCGAGATAACCGTCGGTCGCACATGAATCCTGCGCTCCTTACTACATATGTATCAATGTTTGATACAAGTAAGCTGTTCTTGGCGGGGATGAGATGGACTATGCTCCCACGGGAGACGGCATGACGTTGTGTTGAGTTCCATACCGCCGGACAGATTCAGAGACAATGATTGATCATCACCAACAGCGAGAGTGACATCCGCTCCTGGCATTCTAAGCGTACTGTAGAAAACACTTCGCCGCAGAACAGAAAGTACTCAAGCTTCGGTAAGATTCCTTTGCGTTAGAGACGGGGCATGGCATGGCATGGCATGGCATGATGATGACGATGATGACGGCGTCGATTGAAACTGATCGATGCCCCGATCAAACAAAGGACGCTTTGTCGAGGAGACGGGGAGGAAGCTCGGAAGCGGTGTTGGCATGTCTCTATATAGATATATGGGGAAGGGGGCTGAGTGCTAGGATTTCCCCGGTCATGGGAGTCTGACCTACCGCTCGGTCTCCAGACGCCGTACCGCAGCGACGACAGGGGGAACCGGCACGAAGGCCAGCGCTTCGATGGCGCTTCGAGGGGGGGTTTTGGTGGAGAAGGTGGTGTTTGGTATGTACGGTGGAATCAATGCGAAGTTAGACAGTTATGGAAGTAGGAAGTGGGCAGTCATGGCATCTCTGAAATTGCGATTGTCTGAGATTCAGGAGCGATCTTACTCAGGATTGTTAAACTACAGTACTCCGATACAAAGTAAGATTACATGTACTTTATTCAGTGTACCCTGGTATGGAGTGTTTTAACCTTATTAATTGATTGGAGTCAGTCACGCCGCATAATTCTGAGACCAGATCCATGGGACGTGAGACCGCTTCGGATTACCTACCTAGTCCGTTCTCGACCGGATTAAGGATAAGGTACGTACTGTACAAGCACTCTACCGTGTATGATTCCATATTCTCTCTCATGTGACAAAGCAAAGACGGCTTCTGCCTGCTGGAATCGAATTGGTCCCGTTCACATCTCATCGGTACGACGAACTAGGTGTCAGCCAGAGTTGTTGATCTTCACTCTCTCCCCTATTCCACAAGGGGCATTCATGTGCCGTGATGAGAGACACCGATGCTAAAAGGCCTAGACGGAGAATGGTACGCGTGCACACGGGCTGGTCAGATA
>CAXTGN010000300.1:0-4771 GCA_964243455.1 uncultured Acidobacteriaceae bacterium | reverse complement strand
GATGCTAAAAGGCCTAGACGGAGAATGGTACGCGTGCACACGGGCTGGTCAGATAGAAGCACGTGCAATCCAGGAGATTCGTGGACATGGCAACATCGCCATCGGAAGTTCGTGATGATACGTATTCAATCCGGTCAAGTGGCGGTCTGCAAAACCAGGCAAGAACAGTCGTATCACTATCCTCGGTACTACACTTTGTCTCGTAGAATAAATAGATGGCGAAGGGTACGAGGCCTGATGGATATTCGCCGGCCGTACAGTCGCATCGCCATGCCCTTTGTGTGAAAGACTTCCACCATCACCATGACTTGACCGGATGTAGTTATTGAGTATCAAGTTTCTGTCGAAAACGACGTGGAATTCCGTGCGAGGCAGAGGCAACCAAAGTGCGAGTCGCAGTGTGGCTGAAGAAGCAGGCAATGGAGGAGGCTGAGGAAACTAGGATGAATACGGAGCAGGTGTGGCAGGTGGGCCCCGAGCCGAGGCTTCACGGGTCTTGACTTCATCCAATCGCTGTGACTGCACTGTGGCCCCATTCCGCTTTAGGACCGGAGTGCATGCATCCACTCGCACACACAGAACTGCCTTTCGCTTGTGATGTCTCCGTCCAGCAGGAAAGCCATCCATTCAATCATCAATCCACGCATCCTCGCATCCTCGCATCCACGCATCACATCCTCAAGCCATCCCCCACAATACCACAACAAAAGCTGAATTCGACCGTCGAAATCATCCTTTCTGGAATCTGCCTGCACTGGCTCACCGTGTCAGATGCTCCCTCCATCGACGTGGTAGCGTCCGCACGGCATGGCCACGATGATCAGCAGCCCGCCACACTTCAAATCAGATGGCCGGTCGCACCAGTCGACGGTGCACCAGCCGATGGTGTCTGCTGAATACATAGTCCGCTCCTCCTGTTCCCAGTAATTCAGCCGACTCCTATATGTCGAACGTGCATTCGTCGCCCATCGATGGCAGGGACAGAATATTGATGGGGCATATGACAATCGTATAAGCACCCGATCTCGTCCGCCTGCCCTCCCTTGCGCACCCCTTCAATCTGGTGCTCGCACCTATATGACTCTTCACATTCTCAAACCTCTACCCTCTCATTCGGATGACATTTTGGGATCGTCCAGCGTCTCCAGCACGGAACCAACCAAGACTCGAACAGACGGTCGGTGGTCTTCTCAGGAATTCGAGGGCTTTCTCGATCGAGTATACCGTGGAACGTGTCGCATCGAGACGGGAAGAAGAAGAAACATCGACCGGCAACCCCCCTGACGCAGGCATTCTTGGATGACCTATTCCTGACAATCCCCCCTCAGACGCTGCAGTTCCTCATATTATTATTAACTGCTGTTGTCGCCGCACACAAGAGACTGCATCGTTCGAGGCTCATCCCTCGTTCTCATTGGACGGAGAAGGGAGAGACCACGACGAGTAGGCACTTGAAACCGCATTGATTCGAGTCATTCCCAACGCACCCCTCCGTGCCTGTCATCCATCATTGGCCGTCTCAGGTTCTCCCCCAGGACACCCCAGCGCGCGCTAAGCACCCAGGCGAGATCCAAGCCGACCAATCGTACAGTCTCCACCACCAACGCCCATCCCTTCAGTGCCACTCACCCCCCGACCACCCCCCGGGAAGCCCTGGGGCCGCCTAGACCAAAAAAGAATCGATTCCAACACCGACCACCACCCGCAGGAAGGGGCGACAGGGCTACCGACTCGACAGCACCAGTCGTCTTCAATCCTCAGACAATTCACTGGCTGTTCTTCATTGCAGTGAGCCCATACCAGCCAGTCGTGCCCCGTGTACCTCTGATCCGATCAAACACTCCTCACCGGCAAAGTTAACCAGCATCGGTGCGTTCCAGCGCAGGCGTGAATATCTGCAACTTCGAATCATCGCAGCATTCATCCTCCACTCGTCACTCCGAAACATATAACCCGGACCACCTCGTCCTCAACACAAACGAATAAATCACGACCAACATCTTCCACTTTCTCTTCCATTCTCCTCTTCATCTTCACCCTCATCATCTGTGTTGCGCATCTCCCCCACACACACACACCTCACCGGTTTGAGGTTGTTGTTGTGGTGTCTTTTATTCGATCATTCTGCCTGACAAGGATTTCCCCCATCCGACACACGCTTATCCACCACTGCCTGTTGATAAGTCAGCCACCCCGACATCAGCCCGACCACCCTCCCCACGCTTAACCGACAAACCACACCAACCCCCTGAACCGCGGGCGACTTGGTTGACTGATTAGCACGGAATCCTAGGACGCGCTCAGGCACAGACACCTACGCCATAGCCTAGGCTAAATTATTCCAACATCGCCAGACTATACCCGACAGGCATACTCCCTACCGGGACTCCAACTGCGCTCTCCGCATTCCCTTTTATCCTCGCCAATCTGTCTAGCCCTGCTGACTGACTGGAATCCCCTCACCAACCCAACGATCGCTTGTCGGCTCCCTCGACGCTCATTGTATCACATTGTCGACCGGTCCTCCATTCGACCGTTAGGCATTCCGCCGGACGGAACCTTTAAGAAACGATAAATCCTCAAACACCACAATTTTCGAGTCCACGCTGGACGCTTCGATTGACAGCCGTCAGCAAGACACTCGCGGTGACGATTCTGACGACGATATAATTTGACCGGCGCTCGTTACGATTACAAACTTAATACAGGTCACTACGACTTCGCCACATTAATCTAATTCCACTACGGCAAGACTCTTCCCTGGTCTAGTCGCTCCTCCCAAACGGATCTAAATATCCGCGCACGGGGGCTTATTTACGGCTCAGCTCACGGCTACTGACGCACTTACCGACCTAGCAAGGTGACTTCTCGCCAGGCACATCGCAAGACGCTATTTACGGGAGTAGGAGCTTCAAAGGTTAACTTCTATATATTCGCGGCACGCCCTTTGGGTGATCTCCCCCATCATGGCGCTCCCAACAGCTTCTCCAGACAAGGCTGCTTTGGATCATTTCATTATGCTGCCAGTCTCCCCATCGATGGTCTCGTACCTCGCCCAGAAAGCGTCGAGTGTGATACGGTGTGGTCCACAGCCGATCCGAACCAACAAACACCTTCCTCCCACACCCCCCTCAACTCCACCGATGGAGAACGCCCCACGGTTGCCGTTGCAGCCGAATCTGCCCTCGCTGGAAGCCTTCATCCAGTCGTTGGTAGACCGCTCTCACGTTCAGGTTCCGACCCTGATGTCCTCGCTGGTGTACCTCTCGCGCCTCCAGCAACGGCTTCCACCCGTCGCCAAAGGTATGCGCTGCACCGTCCACCGCATCTTCCTGGCCTCCCTCATCCTCGCGGCGAAGAATCTCAACGACTCTTCTCCCAAGAACAAACACTGGGCACGCTACTCCGCCGTCAAAGGCTTTGACGGCTTCGGATTCTCCGTCACCGAAGTGAATCTGATGGAAAAACAACTCCTTTTCCTCCTCGATTGGGACCTTCGAATCAACCCCGAAGATCTCTACACCCACCTCGAACCGTTCCTGGCCCCCATCCGCTCCCAGCTCCAGGAGAGGGAAGAGAAGCAAGAGATCAAGCGTCTCGCCCTCCTCCGCGAACGGGAGCTTCAAGTTCAACGCCAACGAGCGTACACGTCCCCTCTGACGTCCACGAGCTCCTCGCACAGCCCGCAAAGTTCTTCTTCGGAGTCCCCAGCGAGCCACGCGAGCTCGTACGGTCACGACCTCGAGCGTTTCACCGCTCACCCCGCCAATACGCCGGTCCGCTCTCATCGTCGTCCGGGTCATATCCGCATGCGTTCCATCTCTCCTCCGTCCGCCGACAAGGTTCCTGGTCTTACTCGATGCGAGACGGCAGACACTCCATCGTCTTCGCGCTCCTCGTCGATCTCTCCACCGTCCAGCCGCGGCACCCCTGCGAGCTCGATCTCCTCATACATCGACGATGCAGCCGGGTGCCGTGGCCCCGTCATCGCCGCTGCACATTTGGAGCCGGAGATGGCGCTCAAGTACGCCGGCATGGGATATGGTATGGAAGACGTCGATGCCGGTGAGAGCATGTATCGGTTGAAACCTGCGCTGGGGGCTCACCAGCTCAGCTTTGGGGAGGAAAAACCGGCGAAGAAGGCGAAAATGTCTGGTGGGAATCCAGGAGCTGGCGGTGGTGTTGGTGGTGGGTTGATTGCGAGATTCCTTAATTCGGCGACGATGGGGTATGAAAGGAAAGGGACAAGAGTGGTTTGAAATGCATAGCGAAAAGGGGTTATGGTTTTTTTGGCGGATCTTGTGCAGGCTTGCATACATTGGGAATGGGCATTTTGGATTCGATTGATGAGGGATGAAGAGATGACTGTGAAATTGTTGGGTGGGTATAGGAGTGGGACTGACTACGTGTGTGTGTGTGTGTGTGTTTGAATCTGTCTGGCGATCTTAGCGATGCATATAAATGGCGTTTTGGTTTTTCGGCGTGTCCCCTCGAAGAGAGAGGAGCAGTCGCAAGGTACGTGGTAGTCTAGGTACTGGTTTACCGATTACAGCGATCACTTATGATCAGATTAGGTTAGGTAGGTCAGGTCAGATCAGGTCATTTGATATGATGCTGATGTTGATATCTGAGAATATATACCTATCTATATACATGTATATCTTCATCTTCAACGTTTTTTAATCTAACATCTCTAGTACTGGTTTTTTCTCTCTCTTTCTCTCTTCTTATCCTTTTCTTCTTCTTCTTTCATGCTTACTTTACGTCACCT
>CAXTGN010000299.1:3475-6459 GCA_964243455.1 uncultured Acidobacteriaceae bacterium | reverse complement strand
AAGAGAACACCGTGCGGCATCTGCAAAGAATCACCCAGCCGACCATTGACCGCTATCTGTCCGATCATGCTTTGGAGCACCTTCGGAACGCCTCACCGGAGCAGGCCGAAGAGGTTGCGGGGAGGATTCAGAAGGCTACGGGCATCACCGAAACCAACGCCCGAGCCGCCGTGGAGTTGCAGCAGAGTGACTACCAACCTGCCTTCATCGACCGCCCCCGGGAGTTGGACAGCCCGAGCAGGCAACAGGCTGAAGCGTACCCATCGCCCGCCGTCAGCTCACGGGTGCCGGAGCCCGAGCAGGACGCCAGCGCCCGGGAATACAAGCGCCTGGAGCTAAGCGTCGGAGCCGAACACGCTTCGGAGTTCACTTGGAAACAGGACAGCGGAGACATCAAAAGCTACCAGCACGGGACCACGGGTAATCACGTTCATTTCGATTCCGCAGGGCAGTTTTACAACCAGGAGCGAGAGCCAATCAGCCGTGAGCTGGCCATTAGCCACGCCGTTTCCTTACCCGGAGTTAAGGTAGCGAGTCCCGCCCCGAGCGCTCCCAACCCGGAGCATTCACAGGCGGCTTCCGAGCTGTCCTTCCCCGTGGCGCAACTTCCGCCGAACGAACAGGCAGTCAACCCGTAGCGAGGAGGACGGCCCTTTGCTCACCATTTCAAGAGCGCTCAGCTCCGGTCAGGCCCAGACGTACCACGGGCAGGAGTACACCAGCGATTCGCAGACCTACTACAAGGAAAGCGATGCCGTAAAAGGCGAGTGGCAGGGCCAGCTTGCAGCCTCGCTTGGACTGTCAGGCGAGGTTGCTCCCCTGGAGTTCTCCCGGCTGTCTGAGGGTAAGCATCCTCAGACAGAGGCCCAGATGGTGAAGCACCGCTCAGGGACGGAGTACACCAAAGCGGATGGAACGACCGCCAAGGAGGTCGAGCACCGCGCCGGTTGGGACGCTACCTTTTCAGCGCCCAAGTCAGTCTCCCTCACCGCCTTGGTAGGCGGCGATGAGCGCGTGAAGGAGGCCCACCGAGCCGCCGTCACCACCGCCCTTGACGAGCTAGAGCGATACACGCAGGCCAGGATTGGCGGCAACAATCCCGCCGAGACCACCGGCAAGTTCATCGCCGCGAAGTTCGAGCACGACACCGCCCGGCCCGTTGACGGCTACGCTGCGCCCCAGCTCCACACCCACGCCATCATCTTCAATGTGACGGAGCGAGCGGACGGCTCTACCCGAGCCCTGCAAGAGAAGGCTTTCTTTGAAAGCCAGAACTTTGCGACGGCGGTTTACCAGTCCGCGCTCACCCATGAACTTCGCAGGATTGGCTATGAGCTGGAGACCGGCAGGAGCGGTGCACCTGAGATCAAAGGCTATTCGGCTGCCTATCTGGAGGCATCCAGTCCACGTTCCCAGCAGATACGAGAGCAACTGGAAAAGACGGGCCACAGCGGACCCGAGGCCGCGCAAATTGCGGCTCACAAGACCCGCGACAGCAAGCGAATCCTCACGGCCGAAGAAGTTCTGTCCGCCCATAAAGCCATGGCCGCAGAGCACGGCAACCAGCCCGCGCAGGTTGTCGCCGCTGCCCGTGAGCGGGCCAAGGGACAAAGGCACCAGCCGGATGGTACCAGGGCCGCAAAGGAGGCCGTCACCTATGCGCGGGACAGCCTGTTTGAACGTGAGGCCGTCGTGGATCAGCGGTTAATTCTCCGCGACGCACTCCGGCGCGGGATGGGGGAGACCACCTACGCACAGGTACGGGCCGAGTTCGACAGCCGCCAGAAGCAAGGCGAGCTTCTCTCCCGCGACGGCCAAAAATACGATACTGGGCGCAGATTCACCACACCCGAAACCATCGCTCACGAGCGGACCAATGTGCGCCATGTTCTTGAAGGCCGGAACGCCGTCGAGCCGATGATGAAGGCGGCAGAAGCGCACGCCCAGGCAAGAACGGAGCCTAAGCTGAATGACAAGCAGCGGGCCGTGGTCGAAGAGGTTCTAACCTCATCTGACCGCGTACATGGGTTGCAGGGCTTGGCCGGTTCAGGCAAGACTACCGCTTTAAAGATCATCCGCGAAGGGGCCGAGATGAGCGGCTACACTGTCGAGGGGTTCGCCCCGTCATCTAAGGCAGCAGGCGCGTTGCGGGATGCCGGGGTGGAGGCGAAAACGCTTCAAAGCTTCCTTGCTTCGAAGCAGGCCGACCCGGAAGGCAAGCGGCTGTACTTACTGGACGAGTCCAGTCTTGCCAGCTCCAAACAGATGCGCGGCTTCCTCGAAAAGGTAGGCCCAAACGACCGGGTGTTGGTGATCGGGGACACTCAGCAGCACCAGGCCGTAGACGCGGGCCGACCCTTCCAGCAGATGCAGGATGCCGGGATGCGTACTGCGCAGCTTGACGTGATTGTGCGGCAGCAGGAGAACCCTGAGCTGCTTGCAGCCGTTCAGCAGCTTGCCACGGGCAAGGTCGAAACAGGTATCAGGATGCTTGCCGATCAGGGGCGCATCACCGACGTGCAGAACCCCAAAGACCGTGTCGCGGCCATCGCCAAGGACTACGCCGCTGATCCTGAAAAGACCCTCATCGTTTCCCCAGACAACAAGAGCCGACAGCAGATCAACGAGGCTGTTCGGGCCGAGCTGATACCCAAGGGAGTTCTCGCGGGCGACGGCCAGCAATTCAAGACCCTTGCTCACCGCAATGACATGACCGGGGCCGACCGCACATGGGCGGCGCGGTACGAAGTAGGGGACGTCCTTCAGTACACCAAAGGCAGCAAAGCCGAGGGACTGGAGCGTGACAGCTTTGCCACCGTTCGCGCCGTAGATGCCCGCCACAACACCCTCACCGTGGAGCGGGGCGACGGCCAGACCGTCACCTATGACCCTCGCCGCCTGAAAGGAGTGAATGCCTACAGGGAAACCACCCGCGAATTCGCTACCGGCGAGCGCATCCAGTTCACCGCCCAGGACAAGGAGTT
>CAXTGN010000299.1:0-3428 GCA_964243455.1 uncultured Acidobacteriaceae bacterium | reverse complement strand
CGCACCATCACCTTCGATCCAGACAAGGTACGTTCCCTCGATCATGTCTATGCCGTGACCTCGCACAGCTCCCAGGGCCTCACCGAGCGCCGCGTGATCGTGAACATGGACACCGAGGCCCACCGCAATCTGATCAATACCCGGCTGGCTTACGTTGCGCTGTCCCGTGCCGCAGAAGAGGTGCGGATTTATACCAACGACGCCGTAAACCTCGCAAAGAAGCTCGCCACCGACATCTCTAAAACCTCTGCCGTGGACTTCCGGCCAAAACAAACGGAAGAAACTACCAGGAAACAGCAGCAGCCGACCCAGCAGCCCGAGACACCCAAGCCGCAAAGGCACACCTATGAGTACGCGGACCCCAATCATCGTATCGCCGCCGTCGCCCAGGACTACGCCAGCAAGCCAGAGAAGACCGTTGTTCTGGCCCCGGATCGAGCCGAGCGCCAGGAGCTAACGCAGCTCATCCGCGCCGATCTTTACGCACAGGGCAAGTTGGGTGCGGAGGCCCGCGAAGTCCCCGTGCTCGTACAGCAAGACATCAAGAACCCAAAACTGGCAGCAGAGTACACACCAGGAGACAAGATCCAGTTCCGTACCGGGAGCCCAAGCCTCGACGGAATTGCTCATAACAGTGTGGCTACCGTCGTATCTGCCGACGCCAAACGGAACCTGCTCACGATCAGAACAGATGCCGAACGCTTGGACATCACATATAACCCTGTCCACCTGAAGGCACAGACCAAGGGCAGCACCGTTTACCGCGAGGAAACCCGCGAGCTGGCCGAAGGCGAGCGAATCCAATTCACCATGGCCGACAAGGAGCAGGGCATCCGCAAAGGCGACTTGGCAACGATCACGCAAATAGCGGACGATCAAGCCATCACCCTGCGCTTGGACAGCGGGAAGATCGTAGAGCTGGACCCGGCAAACGCCCGCCACATCGACTACGGGTACGCCGTAGACGGCTCCCAGCGGGTTTCAGCAGATCGTGTCATCGCCACAGGAGAGGCGCTGGACCAAAAAACGCTTCAGTCGGTTCCGTTTAAGACCCCCGACTTGACGCTCTACACCTCTGACGGTTCCGGCCCTCAAAAGCAGGAGCAAATTGGGAACACCCAGCAAATCGCCCACCCCGATCCGCAGCACGCACACTCCCAACGTTTACAGCACGACTTTGGCCTTGGTTTCTAAGCAGAGCTAAACCATCCCGAAAGGAACACCTATGTCATTCAGCTCCTCATTCCGAACACGAGCTTTCCTCGCAGCTTCAGCCCTGTCCATCGTGGCCCCAGCAGTCGCTTACAGTGCGCCCAACAGCAAAGCCATGCGAGAGGCACTTGTAGCGGACTACCCACTCACGCGAGTGGGACTTACCGGCATGGCTCAGTTCGACTACACCCGCATCACCCAGCCGGGAGCAATCCTTGCCGTTCGACTCCCCGGTATCTACGCAGATATGGCGAACACCCAGAATGTCATCGTGAACACCAACTACCAGAACGGACAACTCACCGAGGCCACCGGGTTTACAGCCGCCTTTGGCGGAAGCACCGGCCATTCACGCACGCTTGCTCCGAACGAGAAGGTTTACGTCACACAGATCACGGTGAAGCGCGATGCCGTTCTCATGGAGTTGCTGACCGTGGATGTCACGACGCTGGCCGAGGGGCAAGGCACCCGTTACCGGGCCGAGTTGAACATCAAGCTTCCAGGTCTGGACACCATGACGCCGGAAGACGTAAAGAAGACCATCGACAACGTGATTGCCGACCCTGCCGTTGCCTCATCCGTCCAGAGCAAGACCATCAAGCTCGGCATGAGCCCCGACGAGGTGAAGCAGTCCCTCGGCAATCCTGACAGATCGTTGACCTTGGGACCAAGCAGGCCTACGTCTACAAGGACATGAAAGTAGTGTTTCTCAATAACCAAGTTTCAGACGTTCAGTAAGCCCGTCGAGGGCTGGGGGAATGTGGAAGAGGCCGGCAGTACCGGCCTCTTCCAAGGAGCGGTGTTAAGGGTGGGACAGTTTCACCGTTCCAGGCTTTGCACGGCTCCGGCATTTCCACGGCCCTGTCTTGGTAGCTCAACTGTGGAAGGGAACTATGCCGTTAGGAAAACGCTGGCTGGGCTGCATGCTCATCGGAATGGGCCTCTTGATGTCTGGGGTCTCTCGGCAACACTGGCAAGAATGGGCAGGCTTTGCAACCTTTGCCGCTGGGATCGTTCTTGTCTTGCCGGATCGGATCACAGGACGTCCTGCACGCTAGATGCGGATGATCGAGGCGGTCTACCGTGACGGAGCCAGCAGCTCAAGTGCCCAATCAGCGGGCGGTCCACCGTTCCGGGTCCGATGACCCGCGCAGAGGTAGACACTTTCGGGCGGCTTGCAGCAGCGCCCGCATTTCATACGCCCCAAGGCTTCGGAAAAGGTCTGGTTCCCGTGTCTCTCAGCAAGCAGCTTTGTTGGGAACAGTACAGTAGAACTGCATGAGCCACAGCGCATCTCAAGACGGCAATGCGGCCAGTCAAGGAGACGCTGTGAGAGTTGGAATGCAGGGGGATGAAGACCTCCATGTGGCAGGTAGCCTTTAGCTTCCGATTCTCGCGCTTCTCGGCCAGCCTGCCTTTTCATGAAGCCCATTTCTCAAAGCTAGGAGAAGAAAAGGCGAAATGCAATCTGGAAATCTACAACCCACTGAGTGGCACACGTAAGAAGGCTTGACTAACCGTTCACCCCGAGTGATAATAAGTATGTTGTTATCAATGGTTTACGTCTGATAATCAACATTCTGTTTCTTTTGCACCATTTACGGTGCAGTTCTGCTGGCGGTCGCACCCCCCCCCCTGCTTTTACTAGCGTCCAGCTTGCCGCTCGCCAGATTGTTACCCTAGCGAAGAAAAGGCGAAGGTGGCATACTCAGGTCATGCCTGCCGCTTTAGCCTCCGACACCGCGCTCGGCTTACCCACGGAGCTGCGATCCCTCCAGCTGTGCACCGAGGGTTTGGGATTGCTGAAAGCTTTCGTAAGGCAGCCGGAGACACCGGTTGCTGCTGGGCCACAACGGTATCGAGGGTTTCAAGGCGATCCGTTGTGGCGAGCTTTCACCCGGCACTGGGCCACCTGTGTCGCCTGCCAGCGAAGCGATTCTGATTCGTATGCCTGAGTCACCCTGGGCATAACTTCCGCTATTGCGACATAGCGTACCAATCTGACGCGAAACTCGGCCAGGTGTGAAGCCACCTTAAGTGTTCGGGCCTTTTGCTGCAATTTACACTCGATGAGGCGCACCAGCTTATCCGAAGAAGCGGAGATGAGTCGTTACATGAAGGGTCACGACTACAGCAAGGAAGCCAGATGCACGGCTCTCGGAGCCCGTCTCCGTAAACTCTCGGAACAACTCGACCGGGATTATTCGCGTGTCTAC
>CAXTGN010000298.1:0-6474 GCA_964243455.1 uncultured Acidobacteriaceae bacterium | reverse complement strand
ACCGCGCCTGTTCATCCAGAACGTTGCCCAGATCGAAGAAGGCTAGGGCGTACTCCGGATCGGCTTCGGTAGCCCGGCGATACAGCCGCTCAGCACGCGGGTAGTTGCGTTCGTTGTAGCAGATCGTCCCGAGATTGATGGCGCCGGCGGCATGGTGCGGCGCCAGAAGGAGCAGATCTTCATAGAGAGACTTAGCCTCCTCAAGGGTCTCCGGCCGTTCTTCCAGCCGCACGGCACGCTGAAAGATCTCGAGCAGATGTAAGGCCTGTGCGGTGGGGCTCAGGGATTTCTGGTGCACGATCGCTAAGGAAGGCGTCGCTGAGGTCTCAAAATCGAACGCCAACTGAGGGGTAAGCGGGTCCATGAGCGCGCCGCTCTGCCGAAACATGACGCGGGAAGCATGAGGCGCAAGCATCGCTCCGGCGAGCGGATTGAGTGTTCCTGCAACCTGACGCATCGCATCCATAGAGCGACGAATGCTCTGGGCCGAGATGCGCGTGGCTGCCAGTTCCCGGAGCTTGCGCAGCTGGGAAAGGCCGTCGAAGGCATAGGCTTCCGCAGGCTGGATGAGCCCGGCACGCTCCCACATCTCAAGCTGACGGGCTGGAAGGCGAAGGATGCGCAGGACATCTTGGCGTTGATACTGGGTCACGGCGCAAGGCTCCACAGCAGATTTCGCAACAACGATCAGACCGCTTGCCCCGAGTATGCGCGGCAACTTCTTGCACAGCAAGGGATTCGCGGCCCGCGTCCGAAGATTTCCGTGGATATCTCGAACCAAATTCAATACCGGCGGGCAAACACCTATGAGGCGAAGGTGGGATTACCGTCACGCTTCCGGAAGGAGGCTCCGCGTCTTCTCAAACGGCCCTTAGCGCCTTAAAATGAGGAGGTTACAACGCAAGACGACCTCCTTCCCTCATAGAGCAGTTCCCCCTCAACGCAGGCACATGACACCTCGACGATATCTGCTGTCCGCCCCTTAATGCGAAAGTGGGACAGTAACTCGCGCGGGTGCTTCGTATCCTCCTGATTAGGATGGAGATCGCGGTGAACGCCGACGGGCCAAGGTTGGAAGCGATCGACCAGTACATGTTGGCCGATCTGCCTCATGATCCAGCCCTGGACGACATCGCCCGCCTCGCGGCCCAGGTATGCAACGCCCCTTTGGCGGCGGTTGGCATTGCGGAACGGAATGGCACCACCCTGATCGGCAGGTATGGCCTGGACAATGGCCTTGTCCCCCCTGACAGGCTTCCCATCGGGACCACCATCGAAGCCGAGGGCATCTACCAGATCCCTGATGCCCGACTGGATCCCACGTTTGCGCCCGGCGGGATCTCCCTCGGAGGTACTCTGTACCGCTTTTTCGCGGGAGCGCCCATTCAGACCCCGAACGGCACGGCCATCGGCAGCCTCTTTGTACTGGATAGGTCCCCACGCAAGCTGACGGCGTCCCAGCTGGACTCGCTGGAAGCTCTGAGTCACATGGTGACGACACGGCTGGAACTGATCATGCGCGTCCGTGAAACGCACAGGGCCTCGCGTGCCCGTCAGCGCGTGGAGGCTGCCCTGACCGTAGAAAAGAACTTCGTAGCCGCTGTGCTTGATACGGTCGGTGCCCTGGTGATCGTTTTCGACACAGCAGGTCGTATCGTGAGGTTCAATCGCGCCTGCGAGATCATTTCCGGCTATCGCTCGGCTGATCTGGTGGGAAAGTTCGCCTGGGAGCGGCTGATCCCCCAGGAAGACGTACCCGGGTATATCGAGGGATTCGAAGCCATTCGGCAGGGCAATTTTCCTACCGCTTTCGAGAATTACTGGCTGGCCAGTGATGGCGGCCGGCGACACATCTCCTGGTCGGCTACGGCTCTGCTGGATTCGCAGGGTCAGGTAGCCTTCATCATCGCTACAGGCATCGATGTAACGGTGCAGCGCGTCGCCGAAAGCACAATTCGGGAGAGCGAGGCGCGTTATCGACAAATCGTCGAGGGATCCCTCGGCCTGGTTTGTACGCACGATCTGGATGGACGCATCCTGACGATCAACCAGCACGGTGCTCAGAGCTTCGGGCGGGCAGTGGACGACGTCGTGGGACACACGCTTTCCGAGTTCATTTACCCTGAGCGGCAACACCTGCTTCGGCCCTATTTTGAAGCCCTGCTCTCCGCAGGAGAGGCACAGGGCCTGATGCATCTTGCCCACACGGATGGTGACGAGCGTGTTCTCGCCTACCGCAACCGGCTTGTTGAACCTGAACAAGGGGAACGTTATGTGCTGGCGTTTGCTGTGGACATTACCGACCAGATCCGCGCCGAAGAACAGCTGCGCGCCGTCGTTCGCCAGTCAAACTCCGTTCTGGAGTCCGTTGGGGACGGCATCTACGGCATCGATCTCGAGGGCCGGGTCACCGTTGTGAATCCGGCTGCAGCGCAGATGCTCGGCTATCGGGTTGAGGAGATGCTGGGCCACAACATGCACGACTTGATCCACCATTCCCGGCCCGATGGGACACCCTATCCCGAGACAGATTGCCCCATCCGGGGCAGCCTCCTGGACCAGGCGACCATTCGTGTCGCGAATGAAGTTTTCTGGCGCAAAGACGGAACGGCCATTCCGGTGGAGTATGTGGCACGGCCACAGATCGAAGCTTCAGATCCGGAGAACAGTGGCAATGAGGAGGACAACCGTGGCCGGGCGGTCGGTGTCGTGGTTGCGTTCACTGACATCAGCGAACGGAATGCTCTGGACCGCATGAAGGATGAGTTCATCTCCACCGTCTCGCACGAGTTGCGAACTCCTCTCACAGCCCTTCGCGCCGCACTTGGTCTGCTTTCCGGAGACACGCTCAAGGACCGGCCCGAGAAGGCCCAGCAAATGATGGAGATCGCCACCGGGAACACAGACCGGCTCGTCCGTCTGGTGAATGACATTCTCGATCTCGAGCGCATCGGTTCCGGCAAGGCGGAGATGCACTTCAAGAGCTGCTCCATCGAGGAGATCTTTCGTCGAGGAATCACGCTTCTGCAGGGCCCGGCCACAAAGGCCAACGTGCGCTTCACGATCGAATCCAACGGCGTGACCGTGTGGGCCGACCCGGATCGCATGCTGCAGACGATGACCAACCTGCTGTCCAACGCAATCAAGTTCTCGCCAGATCCCTCGGACCAGCCCAGCGAAATCAAGCTGTCAGCAACCTACGTGGCCCATGACGAGGCGCATATCCGGATTGAAGATCACGGCCGGGGCATACCGGAAGACAAACTTAACGTCATCTTCGAGCGTTTCAAGCAAATCGACGCGTCGGACTCGCGCTCGATGGGCGGTACAGGCCTGGGACTGGCGATTTGTCGGAGCATCATCGCTCAGCATGGAGGTCAGATCTGGGCAACCAGCAACCTCGGTGAAGGGTCTATTTTCCACTTCACGGTTCCCACGCAACCACGCCGACGCCTGCTCTGACAAAGCAAAGCCTTCGCCGATGTAAGGCGAAGGCTCTTGCCTCGATCCTGCTCGTTGGTTAGCCTTTGCTGCGGTCGGTGAAACGATAAAACAGCGATTGCTTAGCCACCGGCTCTGCCGCGGTATTCAGCGACGCCATCTGCGTATGCGAAAGCGGCGTAAACTCCCGGGCGATCTTGACGTTCTCTTCCAGCTGCCCCACGTTGTCGCAACCCACAATGATCGTGCTCACAGGATGTGTGAGCGCGTATTGCATGGCGTCTTTCATGGTCATCACGCCCGGCCGCGTCGCAATGGCCGAGCCTTCCCACATATGCTTCTGGGCCTCTACGGAGGGCGGCGTCCAGCTTGCCAGCAGGCGTCCACGCGACGGCACCTTCATCCCGATGATGCCCATCTGCTTCTCTACCGCGAGCGGCAGCAGCTTCTCCTGGAAGCTCCACATGTGCACATCTGCCGGATTCAGGGACATCAGAATGCAGTCGAATGGATGACGATTGATGGCGTCGATCAGGGCGTCGGGGCGGTAATGCCCGGTGAGGCCCAGGTTCTTCACCACGCCCTGTCCCTGCATTTCGATCAGCGCTTCCATGGCGCCGCCCTTGGCGAAGATGGCGTTCACATCCTCAGGCAGGCCCACGTCGTGGAGCTGCCACAGGTCAACGTGATCCGTGTTGAGAAGTTGCAGCGATTTCTCGATCATGCGCATGGAGCCGTCGCGCGTAC
Source organism: uncultured Acidobacteriaceae bacterium (assembly GCA_964243455.1). Lineage (GTDB taxonomy): Bacteria > Acidobacteriota > Terriglobia > Terriglobales > Acidobacteriaceae > Granulicella. The sequence continues at coordinate 2,286 of CAXTGN010000298.1, read as the reverse complement.
GTTCCTTGGTCTTGGTGGCCAGAAACGCTTCGTGCCGCCGCGTCTTCATGACGCGGCCGACGTATTGCTCGCTCCACCGGTCCGGACCGCCATAGATGGAGGAGGTGTCGATGTAATTGACCCCTAAGTCGAGCGCGCGCTCAATAATCGGCACCGCGGCATCGAAGTTATTGGGCTTCTCGATCGCTGCCTGGCCACCCAAACTGAAGACTCCCACCTTGTAGCCGGTTTTCCCAAGATTGCGGGTCGGCATCGCGTCGTGGGTCCTGGGATTAAGCGGAAGGGCGTAGGGCTTGCGTTCTTCGGCAGAAGCCACCCCCGCGGCCGGCATAAGAAGACCCGCGGCCACGGCGCCTCCGGTCTTTAAGAAATTACGGCGGTCCTGCGTGGGAGGCGCTTGCTTCATGTACGAGAACTCCTTGTGGTCTACCCGCCCCACATCATACGCGCGGCCAGGCTCTTTTCTGAAGCGCTACAACCTAGTCTGCCACGATCAGTTCGCCGGGGACGATCCGCCGGGTTCGCGGCAGCAAACCGGCACTCGCGGCAGCACCGACCATGGCCAGAGCCGCGAGGTACACAGCCAATTTGGTCCGATCCGCTGCGTGCGTGCGGGGCAGCGTCTTCCACAGCACCATCAGCACCGTTTGGGCCAGTGTTACGGACCAAACGGTGCCGTAGAAGTAGCGGCGTTCGGTTCCCTCACCCGCCGTGGACCGCCGCACCCGCGGCAGGGCGCCCGCAAGGCCCAAAACGACGATGGCGGCCAGCACCGGAAAGTAGACACTGGAGTAGATCTGTCGCATGTACCAGTGTCCCGCGACGACAGCGATGCAGCAACCAATCAGGTTCATGAACGCAAAGTTCACGGCCGCGTTCCAGCCGAAGATGTAGCAGACGCGCCGATACAGCGGATTGGGCCGATCCTCGGTAAACCGCAGGATATACGGCCCGGGCTCCGCCCCTGGCAGTCGGCCCCGCAGTGCGGCGGTGCCGGTACCGATCAGAACCAGCACCAGCCAAAGGAGGTTCCAGCGATTGGCACGCCCGGCGAACAGATCAAAGATGAGCGGCCCTGGCACAAGGAAGAAGACAAAGATCCAAAGCGGCCAATGCAGGGCACGATAAAGAACGGTATTCCGTGTACGGATTTTACGATGGGCAGCATACTCGACGCGGGTCGCCACTAGCTGACAGCGCCTCCACCACCGAGGTGACCGAGCGCAAGACCGACGCCGTAGGTGACCGCGCCCTCAAGCGCCCCTACCCACGTCATCTCGAAGCCGCTCGACCACCAGGAGCGAATCGTGACCAGCGACTTCGCCGCACCCACGCCGAAATGGGCAATCAGGGACACGATGGCTGCCGCGATGACCGCTGGATAGCCCGAGAGGAAGAAAAACGGAAGAATTGGAATGAACGCGCCAACGGCCGTTGAGATAGCTCCCGAAAGCGCGGAGGTCAACGGATTGCTCAGGGACTCTTCGGTTGTGTTCAAGCGTTCCCGTGCCAGTGCTTCGGCAAGCCGCCGATCATCGACCGCCAGGTGCTCCACCACACGATCGGCGTCGTCCTGCGGCAGACCGCGTACTTGATAGGTCAAAGACAGCAGTTCTCTGGCCTCCACTGGATTCAGGCGCACCGCTTTTGCTTCGCGGGCGAACTCCGCCTCATAAAACTCGCGCTCGCTCTTGGCTGCCAGGTAGGCTCCCGCCCCCATCGACAATGCGCTGGCAACCATGCCGGCCATGCCGGCAATCAGCACAAAATGGCTGTTGCCCAGCGTGGCGCCGGACACGCCCGAGACAATACCGAAAATCGATCCAAGGCCGTCGTTGACCCCGTAAATCGCGTCCCCAAGCCAACTCCCCGCCTGTACACGACCCTTCTCGCGCTTTTGCAGCAATGTTTCCAGGGCACTCTGGATTTCTTTTGGATCGCGCGGGGTTTTGTCCGTACTGGCCAGCCGGCCGAGCACCTTGTAATGCTCCTGTTCATCCTTGATTACACGCTCAAGAACTTCGACACTGGCTCTGTCGCCGAATTCCTGCATTTGTTCGCTGTAGCGGGCGATGTCGCGGCTTTCGTCGATCTCCAGTTCACGAAGGGCAGCGAAACCGCCTGTTTCCGCAGCGTCTAGGACGTTTGCATCCGGCCGTTGATCATAGGGCGGCACCTCCGCTCCGAGTGCATGCAGACGGTCTGCCCAGAGGTCTGCATGGTGCTTTTCCGCCGCTGCAATGCCCCGCAACGTTCGTCGCGTGTTGGGATCCCTGGCTTGTTCGG
>CAXTGN010000297.1:0-6478 GCA_964243455.1 uncultured Acidobacteriaceae bacterium | reverse complement strand
GAGATCGATCAGGACATCGCCGAAGGCGCAGACATGCTGCTCATGAAGCCCGGCATGCCCTACCTCGACATTCTGCGCGAAGCGCGCGATCGCTTCGATCTGCCTCTGGGCGTCTACCAGGTTTCCGGGGAGTACTCCATGCTGCAGGCCGCCTTTCAACGCGGCTGGCTCGAGCCCGAGCGCGCCATGCTGGAAAGCCTGCTGGGCTTCCGCCGCGCCGGTGCCGACTTCATCGTCACCTACTTCGCCAAGGAGGCCGCCAGGGTCCTGTAGGCCGGAGGCGACCATCGGTTACCTATGAGTAGTGGGTAAGCCTGTCCTCGGCAGATACCATGAGGGCGTATGCCCTCGAGCACCACACGGCCCCAGCATCAGAACAAAGTCGTCGTCGTCCACGGCGGTGCGCGCGACGCGTACCAGGTGGCCCAAGCGCTGTCAGAGGCTGACCTGCTGCAGGCACTCGTCACCGATCTCTTCTGGCCCTCGGACCGACCCTGGGCCCAAGCGCTCGCAGCGGGGCTGCCTGCGAGTCTCCAGACGATGCTGAAGGCGCGCTCCGCCCCGGCTCTGCCCTCTGCGGAGGTCCACAACTGCGTCTTGGCCGGCCTCAAGACGCTTCTGCTGGATCGCATGCCGCGGGTCTCGTTCGACCTGCGCCGCCGCGCTATCCGGTCCGCCGACGCCACCCAGGGCCGCACCGCCGGTCGCCTTGCCACGCGGAAGCGCGCCGGCCTGCTCGCCTACAGCTACTTCGCCCACGACGCCTTTCTTGCGTATCCCGGTCCCGGCATTCTCTTCCAGGTGCATCCCCATCCGCTCACGATCCGGCGCATTCTTTCTGAAGAGCTGGCCATGCACCCGGACTGCGCCGCTTCACTCCGGCAGGAGTGGGAGCTTGCTTTGCCAGAGGAGGATTTTCAGCACCTGGTCGCCGAACCCGCTCTGGCGGCGCGTTTCCTTTGCGCGTCCAGCTTCACGCGGCGCAGTCTGATAGAAAACGGCGCCCCTGCATCGGGCATCCGCGTTGTGCCCTACGGCGTCGACCTCGAGCGGTACCAGCCGGATCGCAGCCGCCGCGCAGCCCCGGGCGCCAAGCTCCGCCTGCTCTTTGTCGGGCGCATTAACCAGCGCAAAGGCGTCAAGTACCTCCTGGAAGCCCTTAGACTGCTGAAAACCGACGAAGTCGAGCTGACCATTTGCGGTCGCGTCGTGGACGGCCTCGAGCTCTTCAAGTCGTTTGCCGATCGTGTGACCATCCGCCCTTCCGTAAGCCCGGCGGAGCTTGTAGCGGCGTACCAGAGCGCTGACCTGTTCGTCTTTCCTTCCGTTGCCGAAGGCTTCGGCCAGGTCCTGCTGGAGGCCCTGGCCAGCGGTCTGCCCATTCTGTCCACAACCCACACGGCCGCGCCTGATCTGATTGAGCACGGCGTGCAGGGCTTCATCGTCGAACCGCGCCGCCCTGACCTGCTTGCGGAAAAGATCGAATGGGCTGCGGAGCACCGGGCGGAGCTGGCCGCCATGGGCGAACGTGCCCGCGAGCGCGCTGCCCGGTTCACCGTAGAACGATTTCGCGCGGGCATTGTCTCCGCTGTCCGTGAGTTCATGGTGGAGCTTTACCCCGCAAACGCCAAGCTGACGGCAGCAACTCCGGTCTCCGTGCCGCTTCGCGAGGACGCCGCCGTCAGCCGATGATTCGCGATCTCCAGACAGGACTTCCCTCGCCCGAACTCTTCGCCGACGTGATCGTTGTCGGTGCTGGAGCGGCGGGCATTGCTCTCACCGTGGAGCTTGCCCGCCTGGGTAAACGCATCCTTCTGCTGGAGGGAGGTGGACCCAGCCCTGAAGAGACCTCGCAGGATGTGTACCGCACCGAGCTTTCAGGCCTTGCACACCGCGGCGTTCACGAAGGCCGTTTTCGTGTGCACGGGGGGACGACCACGCAGTGGGGTGGCCAAATTCTGGAGCTCGAAGAAGCCGACTTCGAAGCGCACCCCTGGATCCCTGGCAGCGGCTGGCCTCTGCGGAAAGCGGAGCTCGCCCCACACTACGCCCGCGCTCTGGAGATCGAAGGGGTCAGCAACTCGATGCTCGACGACGCGCAGGTTTGGAATGCACTCGGCGAGACGTCGCCGCACTTCGACGATCTTGACCTGTACATGTCGCGCTGGTGCCCGGAGCCCAACTTCGCTCGCCTGCACCGGCACACCCTGGAAACCGATCCCCGCATCGAGGTCTGGCTGCACGCCAACGCCATGGAGCTGATGACGGACGAGGGCATTGCCACGGGTGTCCGCTGCCGCACCCTGACCGGCCAGGAAGCGATCTTCCGGGCAAGGCAATACATTTTTGCTCTGGGCACGATTGAAAGTTCCCGCTTCTTTCTCCAGCCTCGCCGTGAGGGCAGCCTGCCCTGGAACCAGTCCGGGCTTTTAGGCCGCCACTTCCAGGATCACATCGACTCCGACGCGGCCACTCTTCGGCCGAAGTCAGCGAAGGCCTTTCACGGGATCTTTGACAGCATCTTTCTGCGTGGGTTCAAATACAACCCCAAACTCCGCCTCACGCGCGAGGCTCAACGTAAGGCACGTGTCCTGATCGCCGGCGGGACGGTTTTCTCGGTCAGCGACGTCGATGAGGCACTTGCCGAGGTGAAGACCACGGCCAAGCACCTGCTGCGGGGCCGCCTGGGCGAGGTGGACGGCGCGCTGCTCCGCCATGCGCCGCTGGTGGCACGGCAAAGTCTGCGCTATGCCGTCCAGCACCGCGGCTTCCATCCTGCGGATGCCGAGATCCGTCTGCGCGTTCATTGCGAGCAGGAGCCGCACTCGGCGAGCACCATCACGCTCTCAAGCGAACGCGACAGCCTGGGTTTGTTGCGCGGGCGGCTGGACTGGCGTATCTCAGAGCTGGAGCTATGCACGATCCGGCAATTTGTCGAAACCGCCCGGACCGCGCTAGCCGATGTCGCGGACCTCGCCGAGGTCATCCCTCATCCGGACCTCGCGAAGGGCGATCGTTTCCTCGCGCAGTGTCAGGACAGCTTCCATCACATGGGCGGCATGCGCATGGACGCGTCGCCGAACGCCGGCGTGGTCAGTCCCGATCTGCGGCTGCACAATACGCATAACGTCTATGTCTGCTCCGGGGCTGTGTTCCCGTCGTCCGGCTTCTCCAACCCGACACACAGCCTTCTGGCGCTCGCGATGCGGCTTGCAGCGCATTTGGCCGCACAACCCTGACCGCTCACCCTTCTCGGCGGAGAGCATGTTCTCCGCCGCACCCCCTTGAACACAGCCACGCTCTTACGTCCGAAAGCTACACATCCATGAATCAGATTCAGCTCGCTACCACCGGCAGAAGCACTTCGCAACTCGGCTTTGGCTGCTCCAGCCTGATGGGAGCGACGGGGCGCAAGGAGTCGCTTGCGCTGCTGGAGCACGCCTTCGACGCAGGCATTCGTCACTTCGACGTCGCGCCGATGTACGGCTATGGAGCGGCCGAGGGCTGCGTGGGTGAGTTTCTCGCGCGACATCCCGGCGAGATCACCGTCGCCACGAAGTATGGCATTCCGCCGCCGGCCAACCCGGGCATGGTTCAATTGGCGCGCCGGGCGATCGGGCCGCTTCTGAAGATGATCCCGAGCGTGAAAAAGCGCCTTGCCGGGGCGGCAAAGTCCGTGACCGCAACGGCACCGAAGGCGAACTTTTCTCCCGCCGAAGCGCGCGCATCCCTCGACCATTCGCTGGCCGAGCTGCGTGTGGGACGCCTCGACATCTGGCTGCTGCATGAGGCGGAGGCGGAGAGTCTGAAGGATGAGGGCCTGCTTCACCTGATGCAGGATGCCGTGGCGTCTGGGAAGATCGGCGCCTTCGGGGCAGGCTCCAGCGCCGACAAGATCCCTGCTCTGCTGACGCACCGTCCCGAATACTGCCCTGTGCTGCAGTTTGAGTGGTCGGTGCTGGACAAGCCACTTGAGCCGATGCACGCCTTCACCATGCATCACCGGGCGCTGACCGCGAACTTCGCGGAGTTGAACGCGGCTCTGCAAAAGAACGACGCGTTACGTCAGCGCTGGTCTTCGCAGGTCGGCGTGGATCTTGCACAGCCCGGCATGCTTGCAGCGCTGATGCTCAAGGCTGCCCTGGTTTACAACCCGGAGAGCGTCATTCTTGTGTCATCACGCAATCCCGGCCACATTCGCGAGAACGTAAGGGTGGCTGGGGATGACAGCCTGATCGAGCCGGCCCGCAAACTTTACGCCGTCGCGCAGAGCGAAGGCGCGACCGTTCTGGTTAGGAACTGACGGACCTTATTCTGGTGCTCAAACCCGCATCCCCGTTGTGAGTTGAAAGGCTTACCCAACCTGCGCGTAGCTGCGCTTTCGAAGTGACCATGAACATCCTGTCGTACGTGCACCTCCGTAATATCTATCGATCCACCGGCGTGGGCCGGGTCGCCCGCGAGATGACCGAGCACCTGGCCGTGCTGCCCGACGTCCAGGTGGAGATCCTCGCCGACCGCGCCGACCATGCACGCGTGATTCAAAAAGTTGGCGAACCCTGGACGGACTACCGGTACCACTTCTTCCGGCACGACACCTCTCGGCAGCAGGCGCTCTGGTTTCTTTTCGGACGGCCGCATGCCGAGCATTATTGGCCTGAAGCGGACATCGTGTACTGCACCGCGGAGTCCTATGTTCCGATTCGCAAAGCGAAACTCGTGATCTCCTGCCACGACGCGCAGCACTTCGAGCCCGGCGTGCATCGCGTGACGCCCTGGCTGATGAAGCAGCGCCTGAAATGGAAGCTGCTGTTTCGACGCCTGGCAAAGAAGGCGTCCATGTTTCACATGATCTCGGAGTACTCGGCGGAGCGCACCGGGCACTACTTTCCGGCGATCAAGGACCGCTTGCGCGTGATTCCCAATGCGGCGTCGGAGAGCTTTTTTCGGCCTCCGACAGCGTTCGGAAAGCAGGTTCTGCAAGAGTTGGGTGTGGCAGACAAACCCTACATCCTGGTTCCCGGGGGGCTGCAGCATCGCAAGAACGCCGACCTCATCCTGGAGGCGTGGCCGCACATTCGCCGCCGCAACCCGGACCTCACGCTGGTGGTGATCAACCACCCGCACCCCCTGTATGTGGAGCGGGCGAAGGCGCTGGGGCCGTCGTTCGTGCTTGGCGGCTTTCAGGAGGAGCAACAGCTTGTAGCGCTGTATAACGCCGCGCAGCTTGTCTGGTTTCCTACGCGGTATGACGGATTCGGTATGCCTGTCATCGAGGCCATGGCCTGCGGTACGCCGGTCATCAGCAGCAACACGACGGGGATCCCCGAGGTGGCCGGCAACGCCGCTCTGCTGTTGTCGCCTGACAGGATGGACGATCACATTGAGGCCATCACCGGACTGCTTGGCGACGAGCGGGAACGTGTGCGGCTGAGCGATCTCGGTCGCGAGCGCGCGTCCCGGTACACCTGGGCGAACTCGGCCCGGCAGATGGCGGAGGAGTTCAGAAAGCTGCTATAGCATGCCTTGTGCGAGTGGAACGACGGCGGGCTCACTCCAGCGCGTACCTTATGCGCTGGCGGCCTGAGACGTTTCGTTCACTTGCACATGCGAAGTATGGCGTTCCACCTCCGCCGGAGGCCCTACAGGCGAGTCGATGCGTCTTGGATACAGGCGATCCCGCAGTTTCAATGCAGGGAGTTCCACGATTTTAGTAGAGGCGGCGCCCAGGCCGATGCCTGCCAGCAGGGGCATCACCCCAAGCCAGACGGGAGCGAACCAGTGCGGCAGATGCGCAGCCACGGCCAAGGACGGGGCGATGATCGAGACGTGCCATAAGTAGATCCCGTAAGAATACACACCGATGGAGGCGACAAGGCGATAGGCGGCCGGGCGAGCGGATGGCCGGGGGCGGTAGAGCAGCATGAGCAGAGCAATCCCGAGCAGATCGGCGGCGTCCCAGCCGACCGAGACCGACCATGGCGCCCCGGTCTGGAACCGAAAGAAAGCGATGGCGGAGAGCAGGGCTCCTATCCAAAGCCATGTATGGCCTTGCAGGCGCTTGAAGGTCTCCGGACGGTAGTGGTAGAGCATGGCGAGAAGCACGCCGTACAGGATGCCTTCGATGCGTGTGTGGGTCCGGTTCACGACCTCGTATCCATGCTCGATCAGAAACAGGCGGCCAAGAACGACGGCAACACAGACTGCCCCGAAAGCAAGAGCCAGTGTCTTGAGTTGCAGACGAGCCCATGCCGCCATCGCCAGGCAGAACACCAGAAGAAGGTACGCATGCTCTTCAACCGCGAGACTCCAGGTATGGGGAATCCCTCCAACATAGTTCTGAATGTTGAGAAGGTTGCCCCACAGATCGTGGAGCGTGCGATGCCGCGTGATCAGCATCAAGGCTAGGAAAACGTAGTACTGAGGCCAAATCTTGAAGCCGCGCCGGATCAGAAACCGTTTGGTATCGATGCGGTTC
>CAXTGN010000296.1:0-6492 GCA_964243455.1 uncultured Acidobacteriaceae bacterium | reverse complement strand
TCACGCCTCACTCCTCACTCCTCACGCCTCACTCCTCACTCCTCACTCCTCACGCCTCACTCCTCACCCTCACTCCTCACCAAATTCATTTACTCTCGTGGCAACGCAACCACGATTCACCCTAGGAGTCCCATGCCCCTTTGGAAGCATTGTCTTTCCGGCATCGCTGCGGCTGCAGCCACCGCATTTCCCCTGGCCCCGTTTGCTCAGGTAGTTCTGGCTCCGGCCGTGCCGCAGGTAGGCTCGTCCAACCCCGTCTCCGCTGAGCCCAACGTGCCGCGTCCTGAGACCACACCCTGCAAGGTCACGCTCTTCTCGAACATGGCCTTTAACGACTACTCGCTGCACCCGCTCACCTTCACCCCGGGCTGCACCGGCCCCTGGGCCAAGGTTGTCCTCACGGTGGACTTCACCGTCACCGCCGGCCGCCAGTACGACCGCACCGGCACCATCTTCGTCGGGAACACGAACATCTATTTCGGCACCACCGCCGAACCCCGCCTCACGCTCTCCCCCTCCTGGCACGTCGAGCGCGACCTCACCGACTACAGCGCCCTCTTCACCACGGCCCAGACCGGCGGCGCCTTTCTCGGCAACATTTATAACTCCACCTACAACGGCGGCATCTACGGCACGGCCACCCTGCTCTTCTACCCGGCCGATGCCGCCAACCCCGCGCCCGTCGTTCCATCCGAGGTCCTCGGCCTCACTACAAACAACCAGACCACCTTCCTGAACACCTTCGCCGACAAGCAAAGCGTCACCTTCCCCCGCCTGCCGCGCAACATCACCCGCGCCTACCTCGACGTCATCTCGCAATCGCAGGCCTCTGACGAGTTCTGGTACACCTGCGTGCCCAACAACCTCGCCACGCCCTTGCAGAACTGCGGCAATACCGCCTTCCGAGAGACTGAAGTCAGCATCGATGGCACACCCGCGGGCGGCGCGCCGGTGTATCCCTGGATCTATACCGGCGGCATCGATCCCTACCTTTGGGAGCCCATCACCGGCGTTGAAACCCTGAACCTCAAGCCCTACCGCGTCGACCTCAGCCCCTTCGCCGGCGTCCTCTCGGACGGCAACCCTCACACCGTCGCCGTCGCCGTCTTCAACGCGGGCAGTGGCTTCTCGGAAGCCTCCAACCTGCTCCTCTACACCGACCCGCATACACGCTACGTCACCGGCGGTCTGACCCAGGACACCCTCGCCGCCGAACCCAGCCCCTCCGTTGAGGCCTACACCGGCATGGCCGCGGACGGCACCCTCTCCGGCCCCGTCAATGTGCAAAGCTTCCGCGCCTGGCAGATCTCCGGCTACGTCGTCACCTCCGCCGGTCGCACTGACACCACCATCACCGCCAACAACAGCTTCAGGAACCTTCAGACCATCGACGTCGGTCCCACCGTCGACCAGCAAAACATCAACCAGGAGACGGATCAGCAGGAAGTCACCACGGTCACCTCACCTGCCGGCACCACGAAGTCCACACACACGGTCAGCTATCCGCTTGTCGTTGACTACGACTTCGCGGCGAATAACAACAATGACGGTGGCTACTACCAGACCACCTACGTTCATCAGCAGAAATACGACTACCTCCAGAATGCGGTCAACGGCAACACCACCCCGCCAGCCACCCTCCACGAAAACGTCGAAAGCGCCGATACCCTGCACTACGACGCTAATTTCAACCTGCTCAGCCACAACAAGGACACCGCCAATTCCAGCTTCGGCAGCAAGGACAGCACCCTTAAGTGCTACTTCCGCGCCCTCGCCGCACAAAACCTGAAGCTCACCTCTGTGAACGACAGCACCAGCTGCTCCGCCGTCCAGTAACCCGCACCTGAAATTCAGAAAAGAAACGCCGTCTTTCACCTCCCAGGGCGAGAGGCGGCGTTTCTCTTTCCCGATCCCCTGCTCCAACCGGCCATCAAATCGTGCTCGAGATTTGCCTTCGTCGCTCGTCCTGTTGTCGTGTACGATTTTGTTCCTCACGGAGACACCTCTTTGCAGGTGGACAGAGCGCTTGAACCTCTGCAGTAGGATGGCGCAACCAAAAGCACCATCGCAGAAAAAGTGTCCTCACAACCGTATCGAAGTCGCCGGACGTTGCTGATACAGCACCTCGGCCCGTCTTTTGTGGAGGACCGTCTGCGAACGATGCGTTTCACGCCAGAAGCGGACGCGGGATCCGAGCAAGAAATTCGGCATGCGATCGCCGCTGCTCGTGCTCCCGCCATCGTCAGGAGCGACGGAACTATTGTCTCCCACGCGCAACTCAGGGCTGCCCTTCGGCACTTGGGCGATCAGCTCCGTCAGGCGGGTATCCCGGAGCGCTCAACGGTCGTTCTCCTGATGCCGGACGGGCCCGCGTTCCTGACCAGCCTGCTCGCCGTCAGCCAGGCCTGGGGCTGTGCGCCGCTGAATCCGGCGCTTGCCTGGCCAGAGATCGAATCTCTGCTGCGTCCTCTTCAGCCCGCGGCCATCATCCTCTCCGCGGAGTTTCCCGCGCTGCTGGATCCCGTGCTGCGACTCGGTCTCCCCGTGCTGATCGCAGCGGCCGGCGACAAAGTGACCTGGACTTCCATCTCCACATCCAGCCCGAGACAGCTGCAGCAAACCGACGTCGCCATCCTGCTGTACACCTCCGCCACAACAGGCCGCAGCAAGCTCGTCGGCCTGAGCCACGCGAATCTGGCTGCCAGCATGTGCAGCACCTGCTCCGTCCTGCAACTGACGCCAGCGGACCGTGTCCTTCTCCTCTCACCGCTCTTCCATCTGCAGGGCATCCTGTCCGCGATGTCGCAACTCCACGCCGGCGGATCCGTGGTTGCTCCGCACGGTTTTGAGCGTGGCGATTTCCCGCGTTGGCTGACGGACTTGAAGCCCACCTGGTACACCTGCGGCCCCACGCTCCACCGCACCATCTGCGCGCGGCTCCGCACGCAGGGCGGCCACAGCCCTCCTTCTGCGGCCACGTCGTTACGGTTTGTGCGCTCGATCGGTGCGCCGCTGTCGCAGGCCCTCGCGCACGACATCCTCAACACCCTCGGCGTACCGGTCCTCAATGGGTATGGACTCACCGAAACAGGTGTGCTGACCAGTGTGCCGCTCGCATGTGCGCGCACGCACGCCGTCTCGGTGGGGGGAAGCACGGGTGCGGAACTCCGCGTGGTGGACGCGAACGACCGTGAGCTGCCGCCCGGCGGCGAAGGCGAGATCGTCGTGCGCGGGCCCAACGTAACCTCGGGCTACCGCAACGATCCGGAAGCAACTGAAGCCGCCTTCCGTGGCGGCTGGTTCCACACCGGGGATCTCGGCAGGATGGATCCCGACGGTTTCCTGTACGTGACGGGCAGGCTGAAAGAGCAGATCAACCGCGCAGGGGAAAAGATCCATCCCGGCGAGATCGACGAAGTCCTGCTCAGTCATCCGGCCGTGCACGAGTACCGAGCTGCGCCGCTTCCTCGCGGCGAGACTTGCCCATTTCAAGGTGCCACGACGCATCCTTCTGGTCGACCGCATTCCGCGCGGCGCCACCGGCAAGCCGAAACGCCACGTGCTCACCGCTGCATTTGGACCTGCTTCAGGATGGCGCGAGGCGAAGGCGTGATACCGCAGCCGCCGACACCACTTGTGGTCGTGCCCGTACAGCCCGGGAACCCGGAAAGCCGGGACGTTCTGCCGCTCTTTCTTCTGCCACCCAGAGGGACCGAAACCGCTGGTCTGCGCCGGTTGGCCAAAGCACTGGGCCCCGATTGGCCAGTCTCGCTGGTGCATCCACAGACGCGTTGGAACGGCGCGACCTGCTACCCCATCGAAGCGGCCGCAGAAGCCTCGGCGGCTGTCATCCGCGAGGCGCAACCGCATATCCCCTATGTCGTCGGCGGCTACTGCCTTGGTGGCGTGATCGCTTTCGAAACGGCGCGGCGCCTGCAGCACCGAGGATGCGTCGGTCTCCTGCTCTTTGACACACCTGTCCCCGGGTACCCGAAGCTCACGCCACGGTCCCTGCGTTCCGGAGCCCTTGGACGCCTTCTCCGCGTTCTCAGGGAGCAATGGAAGCAGCCAGGAGGCAAGCATCAGGTCTGTAACTTTATCCTCAAAAGAATCGCCTGGTACAGCATTCTCGTGCTGCGACCTCTGTTGGAAATCGTGTGGCGTCAGCGGTGGGTGACGCATCTCCTCGGCGAGCCCATCATGAGGACGCCCCCTTTCTGGCGAGGCCGCCTCGATCTCCCTGTCCTGCACATCCTCGCCGATGCATCGGGCTCCAATCTCTTCCTCAGTGCAGCGCGTTTCGATTGGGAACCCGTTGCGCCACGGGGCATCACCTACAAACTCGTCTCGGGCCGCCACGACTTCCTCTTCTCTCGGCGCAATCTGCCCACCCTCAAAGCCGAGATCGAGCATTGGTCCCAAAGCCTGCACACGCCTGAGCCACCGATGAAGCCGAGCTAGCCTTCGACATCACGCCGCATCCTTCGATGATGCCGAAGAAAGATGAGGCCCGCGAGCAAACTCGCGGGCCTTACGCGTTAGGGGGTCCATGCAGCCGCTAGAACTCCAACCGCAGAGCCAGCTGCAGCACGCGGAACGTAATGCCATTGGCACCGGCATTCATGCCCGTCAACTGCCCGAAGCTACCGGGCTGGCTAACGTCGTTCTGGCTGGAGGTTTCGCCAGGCGGGAGAAAGTTCGGGTGGTTCAGCGCGTTGAACGCATCCGCACGGAACTTGAGGTTGATCCCCCGATCAGGAAGGACAGCGAAGCTCTTCGCCAGCCCTGCGTCCAGGTTCACGTACTGGGGTCCGCGCAGCATGTTACGGCTGCCGATCTGGAAGCCCAGCGGACCGGTAAAGGCCGCCGCCGCCGCTGTCGGGTCCTTGAACATGAACAGCTGGTTGCCGATCTTGTGCACGTGCCGCTGCACAAGATTCTTGTTCCCGATCAGAATGCCCGGTGCGTCGTTCGAGTAGCTCGCCACAAAGGCGCTCGACGACGTACCCAGTGCATTGCCGCTGTGATACGCCACTAGACCGCTGACATCCCAGCCGCCAATCACCTCATCCAGCCACCGCGGATCGTTGGAGAAGAAGCTGCGCCCACGGCCCACGGGTAGCTGCTGCGTGAAGTTGCCCGAAACCAGGTGCGCTACGTCGAAGTCCGAGCTGGCACGGCACTCGCGCGGACGGGCCACGTCGCACACAAAGCCGTATCCACCGGCGGCCCCGACGTTCGCAACCACCGACACGTTGTCGATCGAATGCGACCAGGTGTAGTTCGCGTCGAACTGCAGGCCGTGTGTCAGGTTCTTGTTCACCGTCAACAGCAGCGCGTTGTAGGTGGAGAAGCCCTTGCTGGTGAAGAACGTGTTCTCCGAGAACTGCGATCCCATGCCCACGTTCGCCGGCAGAACACCGGCACCCGCAAGGCCCTGGATCGTGTCCGCGAAGTCGCCCTTCTGCAGCAGGCCGCTGAAGTTATCCGCCACAAAGTCCGTGTTGTTGGCATACTTGTTCGCCGCGCCAACACCCGCCTGCAAAACGTTCTCCATCCAGGGCTCAGGCGACAAATTGGCGGCGGTCTGACCCGCGCGAAGCTTGGTCTCGATATGGGCGATAGCGTCTGACATCAGCTCGCCCGACTTCTTGTCCGGAAACTCCACCAGCTGATTGGCATCCGCCTGTGCCAGCAGTCGCCGGCCCAGCCGTGTTGCCCAACTTGCCGTCATGATGAAATGGCCTGGCAGCTCACGCTGAAAGCCGAAATTGGCTTCGATCGAGTACGGCACCTTCAGGCCGGGGTCGACCGACGTGTTGAAGTCGCCGCCATTGGCCAGACCGATGGGAGCGCCGGTCGCATCGATGTACGGCGTGTAGGGCGCTTTCGCCGTCGGGGGCGCGGTGACCGAAACCGTTCCGCCCAGGCGCGGATCGTTCAGCAGCGACCCTGCCGGATCACCGCCGTTGCCGTAGGGTACCGTTTGCGGCTGCTGAAAGAGGAACGAGTTGCCATCCTGCTGCCGCTGAAAAGCATTGACCACCGTACGGTCGAACACCACCCCGGCACCGCCGCGCCATACCATCTTCGGATCCCACGCCGGCTGGAATGCAAAGCCGAAACGGGGCGCGAAGTCCTTGTAGGAAGGGTTGTAGATTCCCGGACCGTTGTTGGCCTTGCCACCCAGCAGATACGTGATAAACGGCACAGAGTTGTTGCCGGAATTGCCGGCCAGGCTCTGGTTGGTGCGCGCCGTAAAGTACTGGTCGAAGGTCGTGTTCTGGACCGTCTCCAGGCCGTTCGCCTCATAGGGGACCGAGTACCACTGCCAGTTCACGCCGTAGTTCAACGTAAGGTGCGGCGTGATCTTCCATGTGTCACCCACATACGTAAGGACGTTCTGGTAAACGTACTTGCGCTGTGAGCCCGTACCCTGGGCGATCGCCTTACCGTTCTTGTCGTAATTGAAGACACTGGAGGTCTCGCCAA
>CAXTGN010000295.1:0-6520 GCA_964243455.1 uncultured Acidobacteriaceae bacterium | reverse complement strand
GGATCAACGGTTCTTTGTCTGCATGGGGCAGTGGGCGTGCGAGAACGCCCGGCCGGAGAACCTGCGTGTGCAGGCGATTACGGATCCACACTCGCCCGGTTTCGCGCGCATCAACGGCGTGGTCAGCAACATGCCGGAGTTCCAGAAAGCGTTTGGGTGCAAAGCCGGCCAGCCGATGGTGCATACGCCCGCCTGCAAGGTCTGGTGACGCAGTTTCACGCTTGACGCCAGGGGAACCGGGGCCACATGGACGAAGCGCAGGAAGTGGAGCCAGTACACCTGGGTAAGCCCGCTGTTCCGCCACTCCAGTGGACATGGCGGCTGGTCCTGGCGGCCACGGCGATGGGTGCCGTGAGCGCCCTTGCGGCGGCGCTGGTGCGTTTGGCCTTTCGTGGTCTGCAGTGGATGCTCACGGGGTCGGGTGCAGACCCACCGTTGGCGGCCACCCACCTGTCCCTCTGGCGTCGTGCCCTGACGCCAGCCGTGGGTGCGTTGGTTGCGACAGGTGTGTTGCTGCTGCGGCGCAGGAACGAGCGCCTGGAGGGACGATCTCCTGAGCCGTACGTGGAGTATGTGGAGGCCGTACGGCATCGGCAAGGCGTCATACCGCTGGGGCCGAACTGCTGGCGCACGTCCTCCGCCGCGTTTTCCGTGGCGAGCGGGGCCGCTGTGGGGCGCGAAGGATCGATGATCCAATTTGCCGCGGCTGTAGCCAGCACGTGCGGGCGTTGGCGTGGCTGGCTCGATGCCAACAACCCGACTCAGCTGGGCCTGCTGGTAGCCTGCGGGGTGGCCGGGGGCGTGACAGCTGCCTACAACGCTCCGGTGGCAGGAATGTTCTTCGCAGCGGAGATCGTGCTGGGTGCTCTCAGCTTGCGCGAACTTCCGCTTCTTGGGCTGGCGGCTGCCGCTGGTTGGGCGGTCAGTGGTGCCATCCTTGGCCGTGAGCGCCTGTATCCGGTGCAAGTACAGCTTGTCTGGGACCGGGAGCTGTGGAGTCTGCCGCTGCTGGCGGCTGCCGCGGCTTTCGCTGGGCCGGCGTACCAGTGGCTGCTCGGCAGGGCGCGGGTTGCGCGAGGTCTGCCGTTGCCGGTTGTTTGGAGCGGGGTCGTTGTGGGCTGTCTGTCCCTACTCGATGCCAGGGTATGGGGCAACGGCGATTTCGGCTTGCGAGCAGCCTTGTCAATCAAAACCTGGCCCGGCGCCCCGACCAGCGCCCTGGCTTTAGGACGTTTGCTGCTGCTGCGGCTTGGCGCGACGCTCACCTGCGTCTGGACGGGCACTATTGGGGGCGTCTTCACCCCGACGCTGTTTGCCGGCGGGGCCGCCGGCGCACTCCTGACGCACGTTCTTGGAGGCAACTCCACGGGATTGTGGGCCGTTGCGGGCATGAGCTTCCTGATGGCGGCGGTGACACACGCACCTGTGATGGCTGCCTTTATTGCCGTGGAGTTAACGGGTAACTGGTCCCTGTTGCCGCTGCTGTTGCCGCTGAACTTCGCATGCTGGTGGATCGCCCAGAATCTGTCCCCGCGATCCATGTATGCAGTCGCTTCTCAGTCGCCCACGCAGGAAACGGGGATGAAGCCAGCCACGATGCGTCAGGGGTGAGGCAGATGTGTAGTTACGGGAGCTCAGGCAACACGCCGGGCGAGGCTGGCGAGGAGCCGGGTGGTCGGCAGGCCGTCGGCGTAGGTCTTCAGAACGAGGTTGCGCAGCAGCGGCGTACGCATCACTCTGAAGCCGCGTTCGGGCTCGCGATAGAAGGAGCGGGCGGCGCGGTGGGAGAAGGCCAGCGTCTCCTGGAGGGACTGCAGGTGACGTGTGTAGGCGGCGGCGAGGCGGGTAGCCTCGCTGGAGGAAGCAGCTCCCTTCAGCCCGCGGGACGACACACCTTCAGAGGACAGAGCCTCGAGAATGGCGGCGGCAGCGGCCTGGCCGCTGGTGATAGCGGAGTGGATGCCTTCGCCAGTGAGCGGGTCGACCAGACCGGCGGCATCGCCTGTGAGCAGGATCCGGCCCTCCGGCCTGTAGGCGTGACCGCCCAGCCCGAGATGTTGGCCCGTCACGTGAGCGCCGGGCATCTGGGCCAGAGCTTGGAGATCGACGCCCAGCTTTTCGCGGGTGTAGGTGTTCAGCAGGGCGCGCGTGACGGTCTCGTACTGCATGCCCTCCACGCCTGAAGCGGGGCTGCCGTATGCACCCTGGGGCACGAAGCCGCCTACGCCGATGTTGATGTGGTCGGCCTTGGGAAACAGCCAACCGTAGCCGCCGGCGACGGGGGCGAAGTCAAAGACGAGATCCTGGGGTTGGTCGCCTGCGGGAAGCTGGCTGGGAAGCAGATCGTAGGGAACGTTGGCTTCAAGGGCGAAGCCGCGGGCATACCAGGCAGGCTCCGGGGGAAGTTGCGCGGCAGTGGCGCTGCTTTGGGTGCTGAGTCGGCGGGTCTGGCCGTTGGAGCCGTCCGCGCCGATGAGCACGGGCGCGCGCAGGGTCTCCGTGGAGCCATCCGGGAGGGCGATGTCGAGTTCGACGTGGGTGGGCAGCTCGCGAAGGGCAACGAGGCCTTCGATCTTGCGGAGCTCCGGTCTCCGGCCTTCCGGTCCCTGCGCGAGAGTCTGTTGCAGGCAGAAGTGATCGAAGCGCTCACGCACGGCCATGGCACAGAAAGGCTGGCGGAGGCGAACGCGGACCTCGCACGCCTTATCGGCGGAGCGACGGCCGGTGCGGAAGGACGGGCCGGCTTCCTGCAGGACGACGTCGCGGCACTCACGCTCCAGGATGGGATCGACAGAGTAACGGAGCGCCTTGAGCGTTTTGCGCGTGAGGCCGCAGGCGCAGGCCTTGTGGCGCGGAAAGCTGCGCTTGTCCAGCAGAAGCACACGCCGGCCCGCGCGGGCGAGGTCGTAAGCAGCGGCGCAGCCGGCCGGGCCGGCACCGACGATCAGGGCGTCGTAGGGGTGGTGCATGGATTCAAGTGTAGCGGGGGCAGCTGGTGAGGCGGTCGGCGCAGAAGCGGTCGGCGCAGAAGCGGTCGGTGAGGAACCCGGTGACAGTGGCATCGCTGAACGTCGAATCGCTAGCAGTCTACCGCTGGCCGTCCTATCGCCTACAGCTGACCGTCCTATCGCTGACCGCTTCACTGCCACCGCCAACCGTCTGACCGCTCTACCGCTGCCCCACTGTCCTCGGCTGGGCTACGAGGGAAAGCAGCACGGAGACCATCATCATGGCGCTGGCTACGTAAAAAGGCAGACCGGCGAGGTGCCAGTGCGCCCAGTCGCCGACGGCCTTCGCGAAGAACCAGGTGAACAGGCCAGGGCCAATGATGCCCGCGATGCCGCGCAGGCTGTTGATGGCGCCCTGCAGCTGGCCCTGCTCCTCCGGTCCGGCGGAGCGTGACATGATGCTCTGCGAGCCGGGCCAGGCGATCGCGACGAGGTTAAGGAGCGGCATCCCGGAGATAAACCCAATGCCGGTGCGGGCTGTGGCGAAGATGAGGTACCCGATGGACCCGCCGAACAGGCCGAGCTGCACAGCGCGCTCGTCGCCGACGAGCTTTGAGGCTCTTCTCACGAGAAAAAGTCCGTAAAGGACGGTGATCACGCCGAGGGCAGCGAGCGAGATGCCGACAGTGCGGTCGGTCCAGCCATAGCGGTAGTTGGTGTAGAGCACATACACGTTCAGCAATGAGTTCTGGGCGATGTAACCGAGCAACAACACGCCCGAGAGCACGACCAGGGTGCGCGTGCGGGAGAGCATGCGCACTGAGCCTACCGGGTTGGCGCGACGCCAGGAGAAGGGGCTGCGGTGCTTGAGGGAAAGGGACTCCGGCAGCACAAACAGGCCATAGACGGCGTTCAGGAGCGAGAGCGCCGCAGAGACCCAGAAGGGCAGGCGGGGGTGAAAACCGGCCAGCCACCCGCCCAGAGCCGGCCCCACGATGAAGCCGAAGCCGAAGGCGGACTGCAGCATGCCGAAGGCGGCGGCGCGACGCTCGCGTGGCGTGATGTCGCTCATGTAGGCCTGCGCGGTGGGCACAGACGATGCCGTGATGCCGGAGAGCACGCGGCCGATGAACAGGAAGCGCAGCGAGGGCGCCAGAGCCATAAGGACATAGTCGAAGCCGAGGCCGAAGTTCGAGAGCAGCACGATCGGGCGGCGGCCGTAGCGGTCGGAGAGCGACCCGAGCACCGGCGAAAAGAAGAACTGCATCATCGCGAAGACTGTGCCGAAGAGGCCGATGACCTCGGCCGTCTTCTCGGTGGACCCGCCCACGAAGCCCTCGACCAGATGCGGCAGGACGGGCGCGATCATGCCCAATGCGAGCATGTCGAGACTGACGGTTAGAAAGATGAAGATGATGGCGGCGCGCTGACGGCGGGGTACAGCCCCCGGCACCGCCGGCTCATCCGGAGCCGGCATTTCGGTGGGACTTTGTGCGCTCCCTGCACCGGTGGTCGTCGAAGCTTCGGGATCGGGCGGAGATACAGCGGAAGGCTTCGACATCTTTGGACAGCGTACCGGAGGAAGCCGCGAAGACGTGAGGTGTTTTGCCTATTACACCAGCCCGGATTCCAGCACCACCTCGCGAAAGCGTGCGGAATCGAGGTCTTGCTCGGGAAGGCAACGCGCACCGGCGGATTCGAGGCGCTCGGAGTGAAAGGCAGGGTTGGGCAGCCCGTCGTGGCGTCTGGCCCAGGTGCAGGGTGCTCCAGCCTGTGCCTGGCAGGCCCCGTACTCCGGGTCGCGCTCTCGTTCCTGGGGCGTGGCGAGATGCGGGCAGGGGAAATCCAATGGCAATAAAGTCATGGTGGAAGTCAGTGTATCGACTTCACCCCTAATTACACGCAACTGCCGTGGACGTGGGATCGCATGGCGGCCGCTGCAGGGAGTCCGGGGCAGGCGTCCCTCGATATAATGCCCCCATCCCTTTGTTTGGGCCAGGAGCTCGCGATCCGTACGGGTCAGAACAGCGCCTCTGGGCTACCGATGAACCTCCAACCCGAACCCGAGCTCCCCGGCTTCGCACCGCCGCGCAGACCTATCCAAGTCGGCACCGAGATGGGCTGGCGAAGCGCGCTGTGGGAAGCCGGCGGGGAAACAGCTTTTGCAAGGAAACAATGATGAAGTGGGGAAAGCTCTTCCCGGCGTTTTTGCTTGGGATCGCAGCGACCGGCGCGCATGCGCAGGGGCAGGCGGCCGTATATTTCAACCCGATTGTGACCCGTGTCTCGAACTCGCAGGTGGACACCGGAACGTTTGCCTATCTTGGGCAGGGAAACACCTCGGCGTTGCGCGGCGGTGTCGCCATTGGCGGCTCGTATATGTTTCCGCACGGATCCAAGGCTGCATTTGGACTGGACCTGCGGGACGAATGGCAGCGCGGCAGCAACGCCCTGCTGAACGACTTCCTGATCGGTGTGCGTGGGCAGGCCACGGTGAGCGAGCGGCTCAAGCCCTACGTGCAGGTCTCCGGCGGTGCCGGCACCACGCGTGCGCCGTTTACGGCGGTGCGCACCACAAAAGGGCTGTTCAAGGTGTACGGTGGCCTGGACTACACGCTGAACAAGCGACTCGACTTCCGTGCCGTCGAGATCGGGTACGGTTCGCTGACCACGGCCAATACCGCGCTGTACAACTCGACGACCAGCTACCCAGCGAGCAAACTCATCAGCTTTTCCAGCGGTCTCGTCGTCCACTTCGGAAAGTGAGCGGCCGCACGGAGCCCTAGAAATGAAGCAGGTAGCTGGCCTTCAGGAAGAACTGCCGACCGTCGTTGAGGTAGTTCGTAGAGCGAGCCAGGATGGGCTCATTGGGATCGCAGCCACCTCCAGGGACGCGTTGGCATAACGTGCGGTCAAGATTCTGGACGTCGTTGTTGTAGCCGAGATAGATGGCCGTGCCCGGATGCGGCAGCCAGGTCAGCAGGGCTTGTGTGGCCACCTGCTTGGTGCGGACCAGCGAGGTCTGGGCTGGGTTGACGTGGACGGAGTCGTACTCGACGATGACGCGGGCCGAAAGCGCGCGGGTGAACTGGTAGTTCAGCTTGGTGCGCAGGGTCTGGTTCTCGAAGACGTCCTGGCCGTCTGCGGCGGTGTGATTTCGATCGAGCAGATAGGTGTTGTCGATCGTCAGAGAGTGGAACGGAAGAACGCTGACCAGAGCCTGCAGATACTCCTCATGCAGAAGCGACGGCCCGGCTCCCGGGGCCGGGTTGTAGTTGGGATTGCCGCCGTGCGTAAACACGATATTCCAGTTCATCTGCCGGACCGGTGCACTACGGAAGACGAGGCCGCCGAAGTTTTCCGTCAGGTTCTTGTTCCCGGGCAGAGCGTAACCATCCTGCGGGCCGAGCGTATCGGAGTTCTCGCCTACCAGCGGAGCAATGGTTGTCTTCCGGCCGAGCTGAAAGAACGGGTCCACGGTGGTGTAGTGGTACACGCGGTTGCCCTGATGATCCCATGCGATGTTGTCCGAGGTTTCCAGGCCGATGCTCTGAAAAAGGCTGTGTTTGGGG
>CAXTGN010000294.1:2971-6537 GCA_964243455.1 uncultured Acidobacteriaceae bacterium | reverse complement strand
GTGTCGGCCAGGCAAGCCGTCTCGCGCGGCGTTGACCTTCTCCAGATACAGACGAACTATGAGATCGGACGCCGGCTGGTCGAAGAGGAGCAGCATGGTTCCGGGCGGGCACAGTATGGAAAGGAGGTGCTGAAAGAGCTGTCGGACCGCCTCACGGCAGAGTTCGGGCCTGGCTTCTCCCGGAGCAACCTCGAGTACATGCGCCGTTTCTACCTCACGTACCGGGATCGTGTAGTTGAGAAACCCCAGACGCTGTCTGGGATTTCAGAAAGCGGCGAAGTGATCCCTTCCGCAAATTCCCAGACAGCGTCTGGGAAAAGCCCACTCGCACATAGCGCCACCCCGTTCACGCTCAGTTGGTCGCATTACGTTTTTCTGCTCGGGATGAATGACCAGGAGCGGAACTTCTATGAAGTGGAGGCGACTCAACAGGACTGGACGCTTCGCGAATTGAAGCGGCAGTTCAATGCGGGGCTCTTCGAGAGGCTTGCGCTCACCCGGGACCCAGAGTCCATCCGTGAGCTATCCAATCAAGGACACCAGATCTCCAAACCGGAAGACCTTCTCAAGGAACCTTACGTGCTGGAGTTCCTCGGACTGGGCGAAAAGGCGAGCTATTCCGAGACAGAGCTGGAATCGGCTATCGTGACCCACGTCGAGCGCTTCCTCTTGGAGCTCGGGAAAGGGTTCTTGTTCGAGGCGCGGCAGAAGCGCTTCACTTTCGACGAGGAGCACTTCTTCGTCGACCTGGTGCTCTACAACCGGCTGCTTCGCTGTTATGTGCTGATCGACCTCAAAATCGGGAAGCTTTCGCATCAGGACCTCGGGCAAATGCAGATGTACGTGAACTACTTCGATCGATTTGTGAAGACAGAGAACGAGAACTCTACGGTTGGGATCGTTCTCTGCAAGAAGCAAAACAAGGCACTCGTTGAGATCACCCTGCCTAAAGACGCCAACATCCACGCTCGGGAGTACCAGCTGTATTTGCCGAGCAAAGAAGAACTCCAGCGAAAGCTCGCAGAGTGGATCGTGGAGAGTTAGTAATGACGGCCGGTGGCAATGAAGTCTGACGGCTTGAGGAGACGCGACTGAGCCCTACACACGATCCCGGTGGCAAGACTCGCCTCAAGGTGAGTGCCGGCGTAAGGAGCACCGCTGTGTTCGGAGGCACCACAAAGGAATATCGCTATCGACTCTGTCGAACGTGGGACGAAACCAAGCCGCACGCGATGTTCGTCATGATGAATCCGAGCACGGCGGACCCTCTGGTCGACGATCCGACCGTAGCGAAGTGCGGTCGGTATGCCCGAGCTTGGGGCTACGGCGGTCTGCACGTGGGCAACACCTTCGCTTACCGCGCGACCGACAAAAAGCGTTTGCGTCTACTTGCTGATCCGGTAGGCCCGGACAACGACTCGCACCTGATTGCAATGGCCAAAGAGGCTGCAATCGTCGTTTTCGCTTACGGGCAGCCTGGTCACCGAACACTGGCTCCTCGCGGCATCGAGGTTGCCCGCCTTCTGCGAAGTAAAGGGGCGAAACCGCACGTACTCGCATTGTCCAAAGCCGGTGTCCCGATGCACCCGCTGTACCTGCGCGGTTCCTTAAGGCCTGTGCTTTGGCCGGTGCACTAAGGACACGCAAGGATCAAAGGATCACTTCCGGATTGCCGGTCACTCGGGAACGACTCGGAGGGGACCTCAACGAGTGCATCGGCGATGATGCGTTCATTGACCCGTCTCAAGAGATGGCGGGACTCCGAGGCCGGAGTATATTTGGCCACGCGAGTCGAAGTTGATTCCGCCTCGAATGGAGCTCGACAATGATCGGTAAGGAATGAAGTGCTGCGATGGAAGGCAGATGAGGTCGTTCTGTGACAGCCGAGATACACGCCCAATTGATCGCCCTGTGCGGGCTGTTCTATTCCGGTGACATCTCGGAGCAGGAATGGGCTTTGCTGCAGATTCACATCGCTTACTCCGACGACTGCTACCGGACGTTTCTCCACGCCCCACAACATTCCAAGACCGCTGTCGCAACTCCTCCCAGCCAATCGACCCGGAGTGTCTCAGACTGACTTGTTGCATTTTGTGGATCGAACACACGGATTTACTTTGGAGGCGTCTTCGCGTTTTCAGGTCAACCAAAACGTATGACACGACCAAGAAAAATCCGAATGAGATTTAGTTAACGAAAGCCGCAGCCATGACGGAGCTTCGACTCAACGGAATGTCCGGGGTTTTAAATCAGCCCGCTCATCGTACGGTATTGAGCACGGTCAACAGCCTTTGAACTAGGACTTCTTTGTCGACAACGCCTATCGAATTTAGATGCCGAGCCATCTCCAACCCAAATAAGACATCCTTTCCTGGCGTAAGGGCCAAAGCTTCGATCAGTTCCTCACTTGTGATTGACAACCGGGATCGAAAATGGACAAACACTTCACCATCGATCACGCGCTGCATCTCCGCTCTGAGATCGGCATCTTCTGGAAGCGTCGAAAGGAACTTTCTCCAATCCGCCAGTCGCCGCCCTCTAAAACCCTTTGCGTCAATGCGCTCGCCCAATCTGGTTGCTGCGTCTTCGACGAACTGGTCATATTCAAATGCCTGCCAATCTCTTCTAATTCTCAGTCGAAGCGCACCGAACTGAAGGTGTGCGCGCTCGCTATCTGCTGCAATATCTGAGATGAGAGATGTGCAGTGGTTTGCAACTTCACTCACCTGTTCACACATATCCGCAAATGCTTTAGTCCAATCATCTGGCTTTTGAGGAGAAGTAGTTTTGCAGTGTGCAAGAAACCAAGCGGAAGCTGCTCGACCGATCTCAAAATCCCGATCACTATCGGCATCAAGCCCGTGAAAAAACCACGTCCTTAGTGTTTGAACTGACTTTCGCGTCTTGATATGTTCCTGAGCGGCGACAGCGTCCTGACCAGGCAGTTGCAACAAGAACGGAATTACTATCCTCCCCCTTTCATACAAGAAGGCGTATGACCAAGAAACTAGCCGAAGAAATCCCGCTTCGTCTGCCGTTCCAGCAGGTCCCCGGGTTCCAATATCTTTGAAGGCGTTCTGCTCCACCTGGGTGTTAACAGCATGCCTAAGATCCCCTACCGCTGCGTTAACGTCGGCAAAATTCATCAGGCCCCCTTCCTGACAATCGGATCGGCAATTGGTCCAATGTAGTTGAAGGCAATCGCAAAGGAAGGAATTTGCCTTCCGTAAGAGGGCGAGTTGCTGGTAAAATCCCTGCCCAGGAGCTTGATGCGCCTTCCAAGCCCTTCGACGCGAATCCAATAGGGATCAGATCCACTTTCAATTCGTCCTGAAAACGTAGACACACGGCCATCTCGCCCTGTCAGGATATGGCGACGAAACGGTCTCTTCGGATCCAGATATTCGGTTTCCCTAGATAATGTGCTCCATGCTTCATCGGCTGCTCTTTCATCTCCAACCAGCCAAGAGAAAACGGCCTGCAGATAGAGCAGTTGGTTGTCTCTTCCCAGTGAAGCCATCTCATTGATGCTTTCTACAATGCTCAATATCCTTCTACGATCCTTG
>CAXTGN010000294.1:805-2961 GCA_964243455.1 uncultured Acidobacteriaceae bacterium | reverse complement strand
CTTGTCCGCAAACGGAAGAGCACCACGTTCCTGTCGAAACAGTCGTTGTCTGACGGAGGCTATCCATTTGCATTGAAGATAGAAGCGGAGGCATCGTTCATCGGTTTTCACTTGCGGCCAATACTGATCCAGGAACTGCAAAGCACTTTCTGCTCGGCTGTAATCGTTTGAGCTTAACTCTGGCCCAGCCTCCGGACTCAGATCCGGCCCAATTGTTCTCGCTCGCAGATAATAGCCAGCCGTCCCGCCTTGTTCTGCAAGGGCGATGAAGGCAGCTTCTGAAAGATCCGCATCACCGAGCGATTCGCCGAGCTTAAACCTCCGTCGATTGAAGCGCTCCTGTTGCTCGTACGGGTAGGCAGAAGGATCGATCTGCTCAAGGGTGGAAAGAATGTCAGCCTTGAGTTCCGTGCGCTGGGGATCCGTTAGATCAGGAGACTCCAAGAGGTCTTGCGGTATCCATAGACTTACGTCTAGAGGAAAATAGGTGCCGGTCGCGCCGACTGCCGTCTTGGCCGCAACCCGGGCGGCCATGTAAGCTGACCAAATCTCTTCATTCGGGGAACCTAACGAAAGTTGCTGGGTCGCGAGGAACCCGAAGATAGTAGCCCGCTCGACCAGTAAATTGGTCTTTGCACGAGACGCAGGCCCTCTCCACTCCCCGTCAAGGTACTCCAGCGCGCTTTGCACGGCTGCGCGAGCCTCCTCCAGTATTGCGATTGACGTGGTGCCACCTGTCGCATTCCTCTTCACCGCTTCACGGCGGAGAACAGATTCCTGCAACATCAGACTTGGCTCAGAGACTCCATACGTTTCACGAAGCTTTGTGAGTGATCGCGCGAAAGCAAGATAGCTTTCGACGTAGCGTTCGCCAAGAGGGCCGTCGGGGCCAATCTTTTGTAGTAGGTCCAAGATGAAACGCTTTTCGCTGCCGCCGGCGTCCCAGTTCAAACGGCAGGCGCCAATCAGCTGCGTTACAAATTCGCCCTCTGCAATGGGGCTCATCAGACGGCGTCGGCAAATGAGCTGAGCCTCCAATGCAAGCCGCGGACCCACTAGCAAATCCTCGCCGTGTTCGCCTCTCCGCCACCGAAATAGATCTAATCCACCGAAGAGAGCTCCAATGCGATCCAAGTCCAGGGGACCTGGCTGCGTCTTCATAACCCGCATCAAGATGTCGATCGGAACCGGGCAGTCGACCTGGCCTGGAACCATGACTAGACTGATTAAACGGCTGGCCTCGTCATCCAAAGTCTCGAAAGGATCGTCTTTGGCATGATCAGAGGACCCTTCGCTGCTACTAAGACCGGCGGCTAGAAGCCGTTCGGCAAGTAGCGATATGTTCTTGGCTGTTTCCCTTACTGAGGAAGATCGCTGCCGCAGTGACACTTCCGCGGTTTTGGCCTCTCGGCCAATCCCGGCAGTCAATCGGCTGCGGGTCGCAGGGAACTGATAATAGAGATTGAGGAGGATGTTGTCGCCTTCCGGCTTTCTGACTGGCCCATTTCCGTCACTGAACTTTTGGATTAGCGCCTAGAGATTCTCCTTCTCCTTCCCCGTGAGAAGCTCCGGCGCCTCAATAAGGCTCTTGGGCGGCTTCCTTGGCAGATCAATTTGACGGTAGCTGGAGCAAACCAAAATCACACGGCGCCCCTTGCTCTGCAAGCTAAATAACAGATCCCGATACCGCTGGATTGAAGCGTTGTTATCGCAGACAACCACAGTCACCAGGGCGTGTTCATCAATAGCTTCGCAAAACGCTTCGATATCGACGGTACTCGGCAGGCGTGTAGTAGCGTAAAGAACGGGCACTCTGTGGTTTATGCGAAGTTTCGCTACCGCGTGAGCCAGGGCAATTGTCTTGCCCGTCGCAGATTGGCCGTGAACAATGATCGGGTCCGAATATCGAGAGTGATTCTTAAGCGCATCCTCGATAGCAGACCAAAGATCTTTTTCAAAATCTCGATCGATTGAAAAGCTCCTACGGGCACCTACGACCGTACCTTTCGCGCCTTCCATGTCTCCATGAAACCTTCGAAACATCGCATATTCTGTTTCCCGTCCGAGAGGAGGGTTAAACGACGTCCAAGAATCATCAACGATCGAGGCCGAGGTCTCAACGCGAATTCGGAGAGTAGGTGGGATTGTGAAAACCA
>CAXTGN010000294.1:0-795 GCA_964243455.1 uncultured Acidobacteriaceae bacterium | reverse complement strand
GTTGAGGCTTGATCAGAAACGCTTCTCGACATTAGATCGTCGAGCCTACCGCCGACCGCCAAACGTGCCAGGACGGCGGCCAAATGGCTTGGCGTGACGACAATGTGTCCAGACTGCACTAAATGAACAAGGTCCTGATTTGAAAGCGCCTCCGCATCGAAACCACACCAAAGAATGCGGCCTGGTGGCATTTGCTCGAGGACAGGAAGCATCAGATCCGGGTTCAGCCAGTCGCTCGCAGATAACAGCCCATCAATTACTAGCAGCCCTAGGGACGTCACCGTTTCAGACAGCCGGTTCAACATCGGAATGGTGTGAACATTCGTCCTAACCCTTAGAGATGGTCGACCTGTTGGCGGCATTGACAGAGCGTCAGATGCCCCGGCTCGGCCGAAAAGGTAATAAACGGGGGTCCGAGACGTGCTCCTTGCTGCGGGCGGAACCTCGGCCCCTGTGAGTATGGCGTTAGCCTCTCGACGGTCATTATTGAGGATCCGCATAAGTGAGGGATCCAAGCTGGAAGTGAATACGGCGCTCCATGGAACGTCAGCAATCGCATCGATACCTGGCGGTGCGGGGCATAGACTCAATCTCTCGGCCATCCATGTGTAGAAGTCACTCGGGAGGGCTGCGGTCGAAACTATGTCCCGCCAACTATCAATCGGGTCTGCCCTACCGAGGTGCTTGCTGATCTCTCGAAAGAGGTACTTACGCGTTTCAGGAGAGAAGGATGCATCCTGTCCCCACAAGAGAATCAAGGGGTTCTGTTCAGCGATCGTGTCGAGAAGAAGCTCA
>CAXTGN010000293.1:0-6587 GCA_964243455.1 uncultured Acidobacteriaceae bacterium | reverse complement strand
TTCGTTTGGCCCGGAGTTGCAACTCCAGACCTGTACAAGTGTTCCCGAAGACGTTCCACTCGAGCGCACGTCCAGGCAGTTGCTTGGATTACTGGCGGGGGTGAATTCATAGGTGGTGCCGGTGGAAACGGCGTTCCATGCCTGTGCCGAGGATCCATTGCAGGGGGTCAGCGTGACCGCCGCCCCGCTCGTGGTTCCTGAGGCCGTCAGGCAGTTGGCACCTTCCGTCGCCAGGTTGTAATAGCCGGACGGAGCCACATTGGTGCTGGACATGGACCAGGACTGCGCGCCTGTGCCGTTGGCCGTGTACACGTCGATGGGATTGCCGTTTGCTGTGCTTGCGCTCTCATCATCCAGCCGCAGGCCAGTGGCGTTCTGCGGTGTAAGCGTGTGTGTGCCGTTCAGGCTTTTCGTTGCGGAAGACGAGTACACGCGGACGTAGTCGACGAGCATGGTCGCTGAGGAAGGCGTGCTGCCATCCGTCGCTCCAGGAAAGCCACCGCTGCCAATAGCCAGGTTCAGCAGCAGGAAAAATGGGTTGTTATAGACCCATTGATCGCCGGAAGGAATGTTTGCGGGAGTGGTGGTCAGGAAAATGTTGGAAGGGCTGTCGCGGTAGTACTGAATCGAGTTCGGGCCCCAGATGACGCCGTAGACGTGGTAGTTGCTGTCGTCAATGCGACCGCCGTTGGGGAACACGAACTGCGCGCCGATGCCGCTGCCACCCGAGTAGCCGGGACCATGGGTGGTCGAGGAAGTCTTGGTCGGCGTGTAGGACTGTACCCATTCGATGATGTCCTGCTCGCCACACTGCGGCCAGGGGACGGTATTGATGTTCGCACCCAGCATCCAAAAGGCCGGCCAGAAGCCATCGCCAACGGGAAGCTTCATGCGCGCCTCAATGCGACCGTAAGTGAATTGCTTGAGACCCTGGGTCTTCAGGCGTGCCGAGGTCCATTGTCCGCTGGCGTTCTTGATGGCCTTGATGACGAGGTTGCCGTTGCCGTCCTGGTACGCATTTGGTTGACTGGCAACGCAGGGTGCCGTGTTGGACCCGGGCGTGCAATAGGTCTCGATCTCGGGGTTGCCGAAGCCGCTGTTGCCGGTGTCGTAGGTCCAGTTGGAAGAGTTCGGATAGGTGCCGGCTGCGGCGTTGAACTCGTCACTCCATTGGAGCGTCCAGGTCTGCGCTGAGGCTTGGCGGGCAACGCCCGTACTAACGAGAAGAGAGAGGGCAAGGGCGCCTGCTTTGAAGGCCGAGCGCGTATTGCGAAATGACCGTGTGGAGAAAGCTTTGAATCCGAGTTGCTCTGCCATTGAGATTCCCATTCGCATTCGTAGTCCCTTGGATCAGGATTGGTGAAGCGCGGGGATGCTATCACAGCGCGAGCATGCTCGGCAGGGTGCTCGTTGAGGGTATGAACTCTCTCAGACAAGCGATTTTCTCTTAGTGTCGGAATTACGACCAGGGGCATACCGAGGGCCCATGTCTACTCGGTGAGTTGAATGCCGAGTGCTTTCATCTTGCGGTACAGATGAGAACGTTCCAGTCCCAAGGATTCGGCCGCACGTGTCATGTTGCCGTGGCTGCGGTCGAGCTCCTTGAGAATGTAATCACGCTCATAGGCTTCGCGGGCTTGCTGCAATGTGGTGAACTCTTCACGGCCATTGGTGTCGCGTCCACTACGCCCGTCGGTACGCTGCACGAGGACGGGCAGATGCTTGACCTCGATGCGTGTGGTTTTAGGGGTGAGGATGAGAACGCGTTCCGCTACATTGCGAAGCTCGCGAACATTGCCGGGCCAGTTGTAATTGCGAAGCTGCGTGAGCGCGGATTCGGTGATCTCGACGCGAGGGCGACCGTACTGTTGCCCGAACTCGGAAAAGAATTCGCGGACCAAGGAGGGGATATCCTCCTTCCGTTCGCGCAACGGTGGAACGGAGAAGGGGATGACGTTGAGGCGATAGAACAGGTCTTCGCGGAAGTTGCCGCGGGCGATCTCTTCTTCGAGGTCCTTGTTGGTGGCAGCGATGACGCGCGTATTTACATGGACGGCCCTGGAGGCGCCCACGGGGTAGAAACGTTGTTCATCCAGAGCGCGAAGAACCTTGGCCTGCGTCTTGAGGCTCATATCGCCGACTTCATCTAAGAAGAGTGTGCCGCCATCGGCGCGCTCAAAGGTACCGCGTTTTTCGTTGGGCTGGTTGGGACCGCCTGGGCCTGCACCATGCCGATAGCCGAAGAGTTCCGTTTCAATGAAGTCTTCAGGGATTGCGGCACAATTCAGCTCAACAATGGGCCGCTCACTGCGCTCGGATTCTGCATGAATCAGGCGAGCAATGCGCTCTTTCCCGGTGCCGGACTCGCCAAAGATCAGCACACGACCATTGGTGGGCGCCATGAGTTTGATCTGCTGCCGCAATGCCTTGATAGGCACCGATTCACCCGTGACTGAACCCGCGGTGGCAAGCTGACGGGCAAACTCCTGATTGT
The DNA here is from genome assembly GCA_964243455.1 of uncultured Acidobacteriaceae bacterium. Lineage (GTDB taxonomy): Bacteria > Acidobacteriota > Terriglobia > Terriglobales > Acidobacteriaceae > Granulicella. The sequence goes on along the minus strand of CAXTGN010000293.1, from coordinate 4,093 downwards.
CCTCACGAAGGGTGTGCGCCTGCACCGCGTTGCGGAGCACCAGCAGCGTGCGTTCGAGGGAGAGCGGTTTTTCGAGGAAGTCAAACGCGCCCAGTTTGGTCGCACGTACGGCCGCCTCGATCGTGCCGTGGCCGGAGATCATGATGACCTCGGGAGCGTTCGCGCGGGGCTCTGACTGAAACCCGCGTATGTCCGCCAAGACATCCAGACCGTCGCCGTCAGGGAGCCAGATGTCCAACAGCACTGCGGCAAAATCCGTATCGCGAGCGAGGGTGAGTGCTTCCTGAGCTGTGCCCGCGGTGGTCACGGCATAGTTCTCTTCACGAAGGATGGCTTCCAGGGACTCGCGGATGTCGGCCTCGTCATCGACGATGAGGATGTGGGTCAAGCGAGCACCCCGTTGCGCGAGGCTGCCGCCTCCGTCGACTCGAACTGAGGTTCGATTTTGGGTTGCGCCTCGGTCTGGGGCTGCGGCTCGATCTCAGCTTGCGCAACCGGCCTCAGCTCGACGATGAAGCGCGCGCCCACGGGTTGATTCTTCTCGGCGCGGATCGAGCCTCCGTGCTCCTGCACGATCTTTGCAGCAATGGCGAGACCGAGACCCGTCCCGCGCTGTTTGGTAGAGAAATACGGCAGAAAGAGGCGTTCGCGCATGTCGTCTGTCAGGCCGGGTCCTGTGTCGGAGACGGTCAGTTCCATGTTGCCGCTTTCCAACGCACGTGTGCAGACATGAAGCTCCCGCAAGAGGCTGTCATGCATGGCCTCGGCTGCGTTGTCGATCAGATTTGTGATCGCACCTTTGAGACTCTCAGGATCGGCGAGCACCAGGGGCAGATCGGGAGCGAGACGGCGGCGGAGACGAACGGAACCGAGGCGACCGGTAAACAAAGCGAGCGCGTTCTCAACGATCGTGTTGAGATCTGCCGGGCGCGGTTGTGCCGAAGGGAACTCTGCGAGAGTAGAGAACTGATCGACCAGGGACCGCATTGTTTCTACCGATGCGCCGATCACGTCCGTGGATCGCTTCATCACCGCAGGTGAGCGTGAATCGATGCCATGCTCGGCGAGCACTGGCTCGAGGCGGTCAATGTGGCGCCGGATAAGCTCGGCATTGAGGGAGATGGGCGTGAGCGGGTTTTTAATCTCGTGTGCAACGCGGCGAGCCACCTCTTTCCAGGTGCTTTGTTTCTGTGCGCGAAGGATCTCCGACACGTCCTCGAAGGAGACAACGTACCCAAGATGATCGCGTGTGGGGCCGATCTCCAGCAGAGCCACAACAGCAGAGACATGCACGGTGCGATTTGGCGAGGACAGCTGCAATTCGGCGGACGCCGAGCCCATGCGATGGCTACGTTGCATGAGCCGGTCCAGTATCTCGATCGCGTCGTGTGAAAGCAGCTGGTCCATGGTGGAACCGATAAAGGACCGTTCGCCACCGGGATCCAGCATCTCCGAAAAGGCACGGTTCACAAGTACGATCCGGTGGTCGGGCGAGAGCGTGACCACGCCCGTTGGAATGGTCTCGATGATCGTTTCGAGCTCGGCGGTGCGGCGACCGAGTGCGACGTTCAGTTCGCTGAGCTGTGCCGACGAGGCTTCGGCAGCGGAGCGGGCCTGCTCGAGGTCGGATGCCATGTCGTTGAAACTGTCTACAAGCTCCCCGAGCTCTTCCGTGGCGGATTGCTCAACACGGCGGGCGTAGTTGCCCGCGGCAATTGCCTCCATGGCTTCAGCAAGTGACTCCACAGGACGAGTGACCTGCTTGGCGGTGTTGAGCGCCAGCCAGCAGCAGGCAAACAGCGCAAGCAGTGTGATGAGAGACAACAAGCTGGTGTAAAGGGCCCGCACCTGACGACGCTCCCGGAAGACGACCCAATACGTCTTCGCGGCCGCGTTCAGGCGCGCGTTCATCCGTGCGACGTCCTGGGGGAAGGGCAGACCAACGACAACGATTCCCCCGTTTCGCAGGCCGGCTGTGGCCAGCCCGTAATCGATGTCTCCCATGTGCAGCAGAGAACCGTCGTTGCTTTGCGCCAATTCGAGCATGTCGTGCGCGAACGAGGCAGAAGGAACCTCGGTAGCGGTTGGTGGGCTCAAGGACTGCGCGGCGGCGGGGGGCAGGTGGTACGCCGCCAAAGGAACGTTATCCCGGTAGATGATGACGAATCCACCCTGCAGCGTCAGATCATGGGCCTGCAGCGTGCGGTGAACCGCCGTGAGGTCCGGGCTCCCATTTCGCGCATCGTTCACCTTGCGGAACGGGGCCGCATCGGCAAGTTCCACGGCAAGCGTATCTGCCTCGGACCGCGCATTGGTATTGGCGTAGCGTTTCAGCGCATTCAGCATGCCATCCGCCTCATTGCGCATTTCTGTGACAGGCTGCGAGAACCAGCGGTCCACGGCCCGGTTCATCAGCAGGTAGCTGAACGCGAACATGAACGCCAATGGGATCAGGGACACAAGCACCGCACCCCAAAGCATGCGTGTCCGCAGTCGCGTGCCGAGAACCCGGCTGCGCTGATCGGCGTAAAGTTTCAGCAGGTTGCGTACAAGAACGACGAGAACGCCAACGAAGAGGAGAAAGGCGACGATCGACAGCGCCAGAAAAACCAGGGTCTCCACCGGCGACTCGGGATCGAGCAGGGGCTTATTGAACGCGTTCAGCGTTCCCAGCAAGAGGAACAGGATCAGCAGGCATACACCCAGGCCGATGACCCACGCACGACGGCTGCTTTGGCTGCCCATGAAGGGGAGTGTACGCCTGGAAAGTGGCGAAACGTCTCCGTAACGCGCAGGGCCGCATGACGGCCCGCATCATGGCCCGCATCATGGCAGCGGGAGGGGGCTATCTTTGAAGACCGCCGACCTTTTCTCGCTACAGCAGGCTGCTGATGGGTGTGTACTCGCGGCTCTGGCTTTCGGCTACCGCCTGATAGGTGAGCTTGCCATCGATGGTGTTGACGCCTTCGGCTATCCCGGGGTCGGCAGCGATGGCGGCCTTGGCACCCTTGCTGGCGAGCTTGAGCACATAGGGAAAGGTGGCGTTGGTCAGCGCCAGGGTGCTTGTGTTGGGCACCGCTGCCGGCATGTTGGTAACGCAGTAATGAACGACGCCGTCCACCTCATAGCTTGGGTCGGAGTGTGTCGTTGGACGGGCGGTCTCGATGCAGCCGCCCTGGTCGATAGCGACATCCACAATCACGGCACCCTTCTTCATCTTCGAGACCATGCTGCGTGTCACGATCTTGGGGGCAGCCGCGCCCGGAATCAGCACGCCACCAATGACCAGATCGGCTTCCGCCACAGCGCGTTCCACGTTGTAGCTATTGGAGGCGAGCGTAAAGACACGGCCGGAGAAGATGTCATCGAGTTCACGCAGCCGGTTCAGGTTCAGGTCCACCAGGGTGACCTTGGCGCCAAGGCCCAGCGCCATCTTGGCTGCGTTGGTCCCGACGATCCCACCGCCGATGATGCACAAGTTTCCGGGAGTGACCCCAGGGACGCCACCGAGCAGGATGCCGCGTCCGCCGTGCTCCTTTTGCAGGTACGCGGCGCCGACCTGGACCGAGAGGCGCCCTGCAACCTCAGACATCGGGGTGAGCAGTGGGAGCGAACCGAAACGGTCGCGTACGGTCTCGTAGGCGATGCCCGTGACCTTCTTGTCCAGCAGCGCATTGGTGAGCTCTGTAAGCGGGGCGAGGTGGAGGTAGGTGAAGAGGGTCAGGCCCTCGCGGAAGTGGTAGTACTCCCCCTTCGTAGGCTCTTTGACCTTGCACACCATGTCGGCATTGCGCCAGACATGGTAGGCCTCGCCGACGATCTCGGCTCCGACCGCCTGGTACTCATCGTCGGAGAAGGAAGAGAGAGCGCCCGCGTCATGCTCCACAAGCACCTTGTGACCGGCCTCGGTGAGCGCCTTGGCCCCGGCGGGCGTGATGGCTACGCGGCTCTCGTGGTCCTTGACTTCCTTGGGCACACCTATCAGCATTCGGGGTCCTCACGGCGATTGTACCTGTCCCTTTGGGGATTAAGCTGGTGTGGAGGTGGGATTGCGCGACGCCCGAAGCCCTACGTTTCAAGGCCGTACAATGGA